>CAYSIN010000015.1:0-41534 GCA_964431135.1 uncultured Bacteroidales bacterium | reverse complement strand
ATCTGTTAATTCGGTGATTTTTATTTCCTCATGGTGTTTGTTTATTTGAAGGACAGTTAATTTTATCAACTTTAATTCTTCTTCGATATCTTTTGAAAACAAATTCAATTGAATAGTGTCTTCATTTATCATGCAACGTATTTCTTCTCTAAATGCAGTAACATATTCTATCCCTTGTCTATCTTTCACTTCCATTTTTATTTTGCCGGCTTCCCTGTATTTCCGACATAATAAGAAGTAGAGACACAAAATTTTGTGTCCCTACTTCCCATTTTGTTTATGTGTGCAATATTGTATATACATGACGCAAATATAATAATATATTCTCTACGAAATATTATTTAATAAAATAGTTATTAACAATATAATGTTAATAACTATTTGCTACTATTTGTATTTTTTCTCTCTGTATTCCCCGTCAAACCTCATTTTTTGGGTTTAAAATCCGTTAGAAGATTTCTGCTTACTTTTTGACCTATAAGTCAATGATTATGATTTTTTTCCGATATGCAGCAATTCTACTTCAAATATAACCGAGGTATAGGGAGGAATAATGCCAGTAGATGAACCAACATTACCAAATGCCATAAACGAAGGAATTATAAAAATACTTTTTTCGCCTTCATGCATTTGCCCAATGGCGTTTTCAAGTCCTTTGATGACTTGCCATCGCGTACCATATACAAAACTGAACGGTTCGTTGCGGCGACGTGTACTGTCAAATCGTTTACCGTTTAAAAAATAACCATCAAAATGAATAACGACGGTATCTCCATAATTAACTGTTTTGTCTGAACCCTTTATTTCAGGTATTTTATATATCACCGTATCAAAAGGAGAATAGGAAATATTTCGCTGCGATAAATAATGTTTCAGTACGGTTTTTTCATAATCACCAAAATCTTCAATCCATGCTAAAAACTCGGCTTTCTCCTTTTGGTATTCCTTTTCTGTTCTTACTGAAAAAATACGCAGGTTTATTTTTAGGTAACTATTGTTTGGGAAAAAGTCAGGCAAGGAACTTCCCAGTGTTTTATTAAAAAAATTATCAGCATTGATAAAAAATGATGCACTGTCGCCTTCACAAAGCATTAAAAAGCATTCTTCAATGGAACCGGGATACTGCGGCTTATCAATACGTACAGTTCTAATAGCATCAAAAAAAGGAGAATCGGTGGGTATAGCGTATTGAATATGAAAAGTAACATAAGAACCTGTATCTATTGGTGTATTAGTTTCACCCAATGCAATTAATTTAAAATATATGCCATTTTTTTTTAAGCGATATCCTTGTATTTCCGATTCATTACAACTGTATAAAAAAAATACAACGAATATGAACATCAAGAATTTCATGGCTATGGCTATTTACTGGTCAGATATTCTTTCCAGTTTTCCAGTTGAGCCATTAATATACGTTGAATATATTTTCCAATAATATCAAATTCCAAATTTACGACACTTCCTGTTTTTATTTGATGAAAATTAGTAACATCATACGTAAATGGAATAATGGCAACGCTAAATTTTCCTGGTTGCGAATGAACCACCGTCAAACTTACACCGTTTACTGCAATAGAACCTTTTTCTACCGTAATATTCCCTTTGGAAGCATCATATTCAAAGGTATAATACCAACTGCCGTCTGCTTCTTTTACTTCTTTGCATACAGCCGTCTGGTCAACATGACCCTGCACCAAATGCCCATCCAGCAATTTGTCCATCGTCATACTGCGTTCCAAATTAACTTTGTCGCCCACTGTTAACAAACCAAGATTAGTTTTATCCAGCGTTTCTTTTACAGCAGTTACAGTATAGGTTGTATTGTTTTTTTTTACAACGGTTAAGCAAACGCCGTTGTGAGCAATGCTCTGGTCAATTTTTAAATCTTTTACAAACGAACATTGCATCGTAATATGCAAATTGCTACCTTCATACTCCAGTTTTACTACAGGAGCGGATTCTTCAACAATTCCTGAAAACATAAAATATATAGATTAAATAAAAAAATGGACCAAATCACTTGTTTTGTCATAGCCGTTTTGTATCCATGTTTTCATGTTCCATGTATTACATCGCTTTTCTGTTTTAGAACGCATGCTAAACATAGGAACATCAGGATACTTTTTACATGACAGTAAAGTTAATCCTGTCAACACAACTAAAATAATACTGTTTTTTTTAAATTTGTACATTTATAGTTAATTATAATATTTTTTCAAAAGTATTAACTATTTTTCTTAAAAAAATCTTTTTAAAAAATTATTAAAATATGTTGGCATATTCCCTTGGTTTACGCATTTTCCATGCTCCCGAATGATAAGCATAACTGATTATTAATGGCAACACCGTAGTTGCTTCGGCATACACCATTTGTTCATAAGTAGTATCTACTTTTCCCCACGATGAAGCCTCTTTCAATGTAGAACTGGAACAGGCGCCATCACGAACATCGGCAACAGTAATCTGAATGGCATATTTGTGCATGGGCACTTCGTATCCCAATACTTCGGCACAAATAACCGTATCTTGCGTAAAGTTTTTAGGAACGCCACCACCAATCATTAAAATACCTGTATCTTGGGCTTTGATTTTAATTTCGGTAAGTTCACGAAAATCGGCCACTGAATCGATGGTTACATGCTTTTTGGGATGTGCTACTTGATGTTTTACAAGCCCAAAGCCAGCACTGCTATCAGAAAAGGCTGGACAAAAGATAGGCACATGATGTTCAAAGGCTGCTTGTACCAACGAATCTTTCTTTTTTGAATTTTTAGTCAGGTATCTGCCCATTTCCTTAATAAATTCTCGTGAAGAATAGGGACGGGGCTCAAGGCTGTCGGCAATTTTTTCAATGGTTGCGTCGCAATGCTGCAATTCTTCTTCGTCTATAAAGGTATCGTATATGCGGTCTATGTATAAATCTCGCAATTGCTTGTCATCAACATAAGGGCTGCCTTTATAATGCTTATAACCCAACGCTTCAAAAAAGTCCATATCTACGATAGATGCTCCGGTAGATACAATGGCATCCACCATGTTGCATTTAACCATGTCCACATATACTTGCATGCAACCGGCAGCACTGGTACTTCCAGCAATGGTTAAAATAATACTGCATTTTTTATCGCGCAACATTCTCATAAAAATATCGGAAGCATTGGATGTTTCACGCGAGGCAAACGACATGTGCCGCATTGCATCAATGAGTGCAGTGCTGTCAATTTTTTTAATGTCTATGTGCTGAATGGTTTCTTTTAAGATTTCTTTTTTTGTCATTTTTTTCATATAATAATTTTATTTAGTTTAAAGAAAAAACTTATATCCCATCATTTTATATATAAGTTTAGCAGCCAAAAAATTGGGTGCCTTATTTTGTTCGTTGGGGCATAGTTCTACGACATCAAATCCTACTACATTGCGATGACGATGTATTTGTTCAAGCAATTCAAGTGTCTCGTACCACAATAATCCACCGGGCTCGGGTGTTCCTGTAGATGGCATGATAGATGGGTCAAAAACATCCAAGTCAATAGTAATATAAACATTATGTGTCCGTATTCTTGCAATAATATCTTCAATCCAACGGCTATTGTATGCTATCTCGTGAGCATAAAAAATATCATCTCGGTTAAACGACGACAGTTCCTCTACACATTGACTTCTGATACCTACCTGAACAACGGGACAGAGTTCACGCGTACGTGCCATAACACATGCATGATTGTATTTTGAACCTTCGTATTCATCACGCAAATCGCTGTGAGCATCCAATTGCAACACCGTCACTGAATCATACGCTTCGACATGTGCTTTTATAGTACCCAAACTAACTGCATGTTCTCCACCCAACAAGGCAATATATTTATTAGAAATGTGTTTCTTTACATTTTCATAAACCTGTTCAACCATTTCTTCGGGCGATTGAAATGGACCAAGTGGGTTGAAGGTATGAATACCAATAGTATAAAATTCCGTGTCGTATTCAATATCGTATAATTCCATATTAGCCGATGCTTCCAGAATTGCATCAGGACCTTTGTCTGCACCTTTTATCCATGTACTAGTTCCATCGTAAGGTACCGGTATAACAACCACATTTGACCCCTCGTACGATGAAAAATTTTCTTCCAAACCACCAAAATTGTATTTCATACCCAAAAATTTTTGCAAAGGTAGAAATTTTTAAAAAAAGGTGAAACTGCTTTTTGGTATATGAAAATATTATCTTAATGGCTAATGACTATACAGTTTAATTAACTTTCCGTATAATTTTTGAAGCGATGAATTATTCGGATAACCAAAAAAGTACTACCTTTGTGTTTACAATTCACCAAAAGAAATATATGACAGTAACCATTAAAGAAGTTAAGAGCAATAACGAGTTAAGAAAGTTTATCAATTTTCAGTATAAACTATATAAGGGGAACAAATATTGGTGTCCACAGTTGCGCATGGGTGAGCGGACAACGTTAAAAAAAGGAAGCCCATCTTTCGATTATTGCGATGCACGGTATTTTCTGGCGTATATGAATAATAAAATAGTTGGACGCGTGGCGGCTATTGTTCATCAAAAATCTAATGAGATATGGCACGAAAAACGCATTCGCTTTGGTTGGATTGATTTTATAGACGATTTGGAAGTCTCCAAAGCCTTGATACAGGCAGTAGAAAATTGGGGAAAAGAATTGGGCTTGACAGAGATACACGGTCCACTTGGTTTTACCGATATGGACAATGAAGGTATGCTCATTAAAGGTTTTGATGAACTGTCCAATATTTTTTCCATTTATAATTATTCCTATTATGTTACTCACATGGAGCAATTAGGCTTTCGTAAAGATGTGGACTGGTTGCAAAACGAATTTACCATTCCAAACGAAATACCTGAAAAATTGGAACGTATGGCAAAACTGGTTCAGGAGAAATATGGATTAAGAATGCTCGAAACAACATCGAAAAAGGATTTATTACATTATGGGAATAAATTGTTTTATACACTGAACGATGCATTTAAAGATTTATACGGCTTTGTAGCACTCACTGACAGGCAAATAAAATCGTATGTGGACCAGTATTTTGGTTTTATTGATAAACGCTTTGTGCAAATGGTACTTGACAAGAATGATAACGTAGTGGGGTTTGGTGTTTCAGCACCTTCACTCACCAAAGCACTTCAAAAATGCAACGGTAGAATGTTTCCATTAGGATGGTGGTATTTGCTCCGTGCTTTCAAAAAACGTGAAATCATAGAATTATACTTGAACGGCGTAACACCCGAATATCAAAACAAAGGTGTAGTAGCACTGTATTTTTATTATTTAACCAAAGCCTATATAGTAGCCGGATTCAAATATGCTGTTAGTGGACCACAATTAGAAGAAAATGCCAAAGCGTTAACCATTTGGAAAAATTTTGAACATCGTCAACATTTATCACGCCGTTGTTGGATTAAAGAAATTCAATAATTTATGAAAAAGGTTTTAATTACCGGTGCCAGTGGATTTGTCGGAAGTTTTATGGTGGAAGAAGCCCTGAAACGAGGCTATCAGCCAGTAGCAGGCATACGAGAAACCAGTAGCAAAAAATACTTGACCGATGAGCGTATTCAGTTTTTATACCTGAATCTGCACGATAAGGAACAATTAAAACAACAACTTATTGCATATACCCAACAAAACGGTTCGTTTGATTTTATTATTCATAACGCAGGTGTAACAAAGGCAAAGCATATTGAAGATTTTATGCGGGTAAATTATGAATGTACCAAAAATTTTATCGATGCCATTATTGAAACGAAGATTATTCCAAAAAAATATGTACAAATAAGCAGTTTGGCGGCATTAGGACCTGGCAACCCCATTACCCTTGAGCCAATAAAGTCAACAGACATTCCTCATCCCAATACGGAATACGGTAGAAGTAAATTAAAAGGAGAACAATACCTGACATCATCTACTACGTTGCCATGGATTGTTTTTCGACCAACAGGTATTTATGGACCTCGTGAAACAGATTATTTTGTATTGATAAAGACTATCAACGGCGGGCTGGAGCCCTATATGGGTTTTAAAACACAACATCTAACATTTATATATGTAAAAGATTTGGTCCGCACTGTTTTTGATACACTGGAATCGAATTTGGTACATAAAGCATATATTATTTCTGATGGAAAAGAATATACTTCTGAAGAATATTCTGCCATTATCAAGAAACATCTCCATAAGAAAACCCTTCGAATACGCGTTCCATTAATTATAGTTAAAATTATTTCTACCGTTTTGGAATTTTTCTATGGATGGTTTGGCAAAACACCTTTGCTGAATAAAGACAAATATAATATTTTGTCCACCATGAATTGGCGATGCGAAATAGAACCGCTGCAACAGGAATTAAACTTTACAGCCCAATACGACCTTGACCGTGGTGTTAAAGAATCCATCGATTGGTATAAAGAGAATAAATGGATAAAATAAAATCAAAATATTTTCTATCATTACTGCTGTGTTTAGCCTTTGGTACTTTAATGGCACAAGAAGACTATTACGACCAGAGTACAATTCGCTATACCGATTATATTTACAAGTCCACCATACATACACCGCTGATAAATAAACTCGGCTTTGAATTGTCATATCCCTTTGTTCAGTTGAATAGCAACGACACGTTGATGATACAGTTTGATGATTTTGAAACGAATCCACAAAATTATTATTTTACTATTATTCATTGCGACAAGGACTGGAATCCTTCGCCATTAAGTTTTACCGATTATGCCGAAGGGTTTAACGATAATCCTATTACCGAATATTTATTTTCATTCAATACACTTCAACATTATATTCATTATCAGTTTACTATTCCCAACGAAAACATAAAACTCAAATTAAGTGGAAACTATTTAGCACTGATTCATGAAAACGACCAAAGCAAACCGGTATTATCGTTACGTTTTTTTGTTTACGAGCCGTTAACTCAAATTACCGCAAAAGTGCACAGGGCTACGCTGGCAGAATATATGAAAACATCGCAGGAAATTGATTTCACACTTAACAACAGTTTTCCCTGTTTTAATCCCTTTGGTGAAATTAGCGTCATCGTCAGTCAGAACTTTCGTTTTGACAATGTCCTTCGCGATTTAAAACCTCAATTTGTAAAAGATAATGAGTTATTTTATAATTACGAAGAAGGTAATCTTTTTGAAGGCGGTAGCGAATTTCGCTGGGTTGATGCCAAAAGCATACGATATCAAACAGAACGGGTTCAACAAATAACGTATATCAGCCCTGCCTATCATTTTATTATGCTTCCCGACGAAAAGCAAACGTTTAAAGTTTATTTTCAATGGCAGGATATTAACGGAAGATTTTTAATTAAAAACAGTATGGGCGAAGATAGTCGCATAGAGGCAGATTATGTATATATTCATTTCTTTTTACCCTATGATATTCCTTTGTCCGAAGGGAACCTGTATATTGCCGGCAATTTTAATCACTGGCAATATACTAAGGAAAATATGCTAAAATACAATTATGACCGCAAGGGGTATGAACTCACATTGTACCTGAAACAGGGATTTTACGATTATGCTTATGCTTTTATGAGCGATACCAGCAAAGCCGCTGATTTTGGTTTTATAGAAGGAAATCATTACGAAACCGAGAACGATTATTATATTTTCGTTTATTGGAAAAATAATTCTTCCCGATACGACCATCTTACAGGTATTATTTCTGTTAATTCTATGCGATAAAAGAAAAACAAACAACGTAGAGACCATTCATGAATGGTCTCTATCAAAAATTACTCGCATACGTTTCGCTATATCGTCATTGCGAGGCGTTGTCATGAACTTGCTGAAGGAACCGAAGTAATCTTTTTTCTTATGGGCACTTCGAAAAATGCAAAAAATAATATAACCGCAATGTTCGCTAAGGAGACGCAAAGGTCGCAAAGTGTTGATATCTATTTCTTTGCGCACTTTTCGGTTTTAAAAAATACAAACCTCAGAAGTTCCCATATCAGATTGCTTCGCTTCACTTCATTTCATTACATTTGCAAGGACGTACCCATTCGTAGAGACACAAAATTTTATATCTCTACAACAAAAAATTCTTTTTTTCAAAAGAATTGTTGTACATTTGCATAATAAAATTTTTTCTTATGAAAACAATATTTTCAATATTATTACTTCTTTTTCCTTTTTTGCTGTTCAGCCAAAATCAGGAAAAAACAACAACTTTAACTCAATCAAAAAACGATAAAAGTGTAGTTGTAAAAAAAACAAAGGCAAATGTGGAAACCGTAAAAGACGTTCCCAATTATCCATCGGAAGAATATTTAAAAGCCCATCAGGTTCCCGATGATTTTCCACGCTATAAAGACACGGGTAATCCAAAACTGGATAATGCCCGCTATCATGATGAAAAACAACAATGGTTCCAAAAAAATCCTGACCGTTTTGAAAAAATCAAACACTTAAATTTATAAGCATTATGAAAACAAAATCTTTTATTTTGCTAATTATCTTTATTGGTATCATACATTCATTGTATGGACAAACATTTTCCAATACAACTTCTTATTCCATTCCCGATAATAACACTTCAGGCGTTTACTCGGATATAACAGTATCGGGTATTTCACCGCTTGCCATGATAAGTAATATCAAATTTAATATTACACACACTTATGACGGCGATTTGTCTATTTATCTGGTTGACCCGTTAAATAATGAACACTTAGTTGTAAACCATCGTGGTGGCAGTGGTGATAATTTTGTTAATACCATTTTGCAAAACAATGCAAGTATAAGTATTACGAGTGGTGCTGCTCCTTTCACCGGCACTTATATTCCAGAAGTAATACTTCCCAGTGGAGTTAATCCTAATGGCACATGGCGACTGCATGTGGTGGATAATGCTTCTGGTGATGTAGGAACTATAAACAGTTGGGATATTACTTTTGTAGCACCTCCTTGTCCTACGGTAGGCATTCATACTTCACCCTCAGGGATAACAACTATGACTTGCAAAGACAGTGTATTTATTTACCCAAACGATTCCGCTGTTGCTGGTGGTGCTATTTATCCTACCATGTATTTTCAATTTAATACCCATGCCAATGCTGCCAAAAATGCCGTTACTATTTATGAAGATGGAGTTATTATTTATCAGGATAATTATGGACAGATGGATGTAAATACGGAACTGACCGTGTATTGGCCAGGACCCGGTGCAGACCCATCCTCAAACTACACTATTCAGGTTTGCAATCAGGATGGAACTGCCCCTATGGAATGGGTTGTTTACGATGGTAATGGAACACAATATGCTTCGGGAAATACAGCCACAGGATGTACTACTTATGGCCCATGGCACCCTGCAGGCACTTTTACATGGACTATATCACCGGCAGCCTCTGGTTTGTATTATGCTACATGGGGTGCTGCAGGTTTCTGGGGCGATGAAGCAGGTCCCGGAACTTATACCATAACATACAATTGGGACAATCAGGGAACGGGTGCTTATCATTGTACCGGTTCAGGGTCTATTATTATTGCTGTTACCAATCCATGGAATGCCAGTTGGAACAGTCCCGGTACTGTGTGTGCTTCGGGTGGAAGTATCAATCTTAACAATTATATTACAGGAAACACGGGTGGAACTTTTTCAGGAACGGGTGTTTCTGGAAATACATTTAATCCAAGTGGTTTATCAGGAAATATAACTGTAACTTATACTGTAGGAAACAGTACAGCATGTAAAGCATACCAAAGTCATACTATTACAGTAACGCCACTTGCCACAGCAAATGCGGGTTCAGATGCTTCCATTTGTTCCGGTTCAACATATACTATCACTGGCGCAAGTTATGGAGGTAGTGCTACTGGTTGCACATGGAGCACTTCTGGAAGTGGCGTTATTACTAATGGAAATACAACATCACCTACATATACACCAAGTGCAGCAGATATCAGCGCAGGATATGTAACGTTAACTATGAACACCACAGGACCATGTGCTTCTGCATCTGATGCTATGACACTTACTATAAATCAACTTGCGAATGCTAGTTTTTCATACAGTTCAGGTTCGTTTTGCAAAACAGGTATTAATCCTACACCTACTATTAATACTCCGGGTGGAACATTTACTTCAACTCCCGCAGGACTGTCCATTAATAGTTCAACGGGAACCATTGATTTAGTAACAAGTGCTGTAGGAACTTATACCATTACTTATTCTGTGGGTGGCAGTTGCCCAAACAGTTCTAGTGCAAGTATTACTATTACAAATGGTTTTGATGCGCAATTCAGTTATGCGGGACCTTATTGTCAAACAAGTACAAATCCGTTACCTTCTCATACAACGGGAAGTAATGGCACATATTCAGCCACACCTTCGGGACTTGTTTTTGTAAATACCAGCACAGGGGAAATAAATTTATCTGCTTCTACTTGCGGCTCCTATACGGTTATTAATACTATTCCCGCATCTGGCGGATGTGCGCAAGCATCCTATTCTAATACAGTTACCATCGAACAAGCGGCAACCGTAAACGCTGGTTCAGATGCCATTATTTGTTCCAACAATAATTTTCAAGTGAATGGAGCAAGTTATGGTGGAAGTGCTTCTAGTGTTTCATGGACTTCATCAGGTACAGGCACTCTTGTTAATGTCAATTCAATAAATCCAACCTATACACCAAGTGCCGCAGATATCAGCAGTGGGTCGGTTATACTTACAGTAACTACTAACGACCCGAGTAATTCTTGCCCTGCGGTAAGCGACCAACTAACGTTATCTATTAATCAGGCTTCTGTTGTTCACGCGGGGACAAACCAGACTATCTGCGAAGGTAATGTTGTAAATTTGAATGGTACCATTTCAGGGGGAAGTACCACTATTTTATGGACTTCGTCGGGTAATGGTAATTTTGCCAATAATACCAGTTTAATTACTACCTATACCCCTTCTGTTAATGATATTCAAAATGGCAGTGTTTATTTATATTTAAACGGAAATGACCCCGATGGTTCAGGTCCATGTTCTAATGCAAAAGATTCTATTTATGTTCAAATAAATAAATTAGCAACGGTCAATGCTGGCAATGATTTTAGTATTTGTGCCGGCGAACAAGCATCCATTTCTGCCACATTGGGTGGTTCATCATCAACTATTTTATGGACAACTAGCGGTAGTGGAACATTTTTAAATGCGACTATTCCTTCTACTTCATACATTCCGTCTGCCAACGACATTTCATGGGGAAGTATTTACCTTATTGCTACTACCAATGACCCTGATGGCTCTGGTCCTTGCGTCTATGCCATAGACAGTGTATTGTTATCTATACATCCATTGCCTGTTATTACTAATATTTCAACAACACCCGTTACTAATTGTCAGTCCCCAAACGGTTCTATCACCATTACGGCAACAAGTCCTTTAACTCCATTAACTTATTCTATTGATGGCGGTCAGAATTATTCATCACAAAACAACTATACCAATTTGAATGCAGGCAATTATACCGTTGTTGTTCAAAATGCGGTAGGATGCACTTCAAGTCAAATTGCTACTATTCAAAATACACAAGGACCTCAAATTATTTCTATTGATGTTCAAAATCCATTATGTCATGGACAAACAAACGGAGAAATTCATGTTCATACTATTGGTGGTAATTATTATACACTCAATGGTGGACCACAAACAACCGATTCGGTATTTACCAATCTGGCACCAGGCACTTATAATGTTTTAGTATTGGACAATGGCGGATGCCAAGCCCAACAACAAGTTATTTTGACAGACCCACCCCTATTACAAGCCACAACATTCAAACAAAATATACAATGCTTTGGTGCTCAAAATGGGTCTATTTCTGTATCAGTTCAAGGAGGTACTGGTACTTATTCCTATACTTGGAATATACCAGGAAATACCAGTTCTATAAGCAACTTGCCTGCAGGTATTTATTTAGTAACCGTTACCGACCAAAATGGATGTTCCGTGATTAAAACGGATACCATTACTCAGCCTTCGCTCATAATCATTTCACTTACAGCCACCAACCCTACTTGTCATAATTCTCATGATGGAAGTATTGTGTCCACCGTATCGGGCGGAGTACCCAATTACATGTATGCATGGAGCAGTCAGTCTTCGGCTCCATCTATCTCCAATCTTTCCGGTGGCACTTATACATTAACTATTACGGATTCTAATGGATGCACACAAACATCTACTACAACCATAGATGAGCCACAAGAAATAGTCAATGCACCTGCTATTACTCAAATTACATGTTTCGGTCTTCAAAATGGAGCCATTCAACTCAACATATCGGGGGGTATTTCACCATACAGTTATCAATGGAGTAATCAAAATACAACATCGCTCAACAGCAATCTTTCTGCAGGTATTTATACGGTTACGGTTACTGACCATAATTTATGTACTTCCAATTACTCCTATACTATAACACAGCCCGCAGAATTAGTCGTGTCACATCCACAATCGGGAGTGCTGTGTAATGGAAGCAGTCATGGTTTTATCAACTTAAATGTTAGTGGTGGCACCATTCCTTACACATATTTCTGGTCCACAGGTGACCACACTTCTTCTTTGCAAAATTTATCACCGGGTGCATATTCATATACGGTAACCGATGCCAATAATTGTCAGGAAACAGCCATCGTAAATATTATGGGAAGTACGGCTATAGTTCCTTCTATTCAAGTGAATGCTTCTACACAGCAAGCAACGGTTGTAACAACGGGTGGCACACCTGCCTATACCTATTTATGGAGCACTCAGCAAACAGACAGTACAATTCTGCTAATACAAACTGGACTATATTCGGTTACTGTAACGGATGCCAATGGATGTACGGCTGTTGCTACTTATAATAATGATGTACCACTTAAAATTCCTACTTGTATTACTCCCAACAACGACGGCATCAACGATGATTTCGAGATTGAGCATATTGAAGCATACCCCAAACTTAGCATCGAAATCTTTAATCGTTGGGGCAATAAACTTTTCTCTTTTGAAGGTACTGGTTTAGAATACGCTTCTGCTTCCAATCGCTGGCAAGGAAAATACAATGGAAAAGAGTTGCCCATGGGGACATACTTATGCGTCATTAATCTGTTTAATGGGAAAGACCCGCTTACTATAAATGTATCCATTATTAGATAATATTAATCAATTAAAATAATATCATTATGAAAAAGAATGTTTTTATCGTTTCGTTATTCGTATTAATTACTTACTTGTCGAATGCGCAACAACTACCGTTGTATTCGCAGTATATGTTTAACAGTTTTCTTTTAAATCCTGCCATTGCTGGAAGTGTAGAATATTTTCCCGTTCGATTGACAGCACGTCAACAGTGGGTAGGCATAGACGATGCACCATCTACACAAGCCATCAGTACTCATTACCTTCTCAACAATCAAAAAATGGGTATTGGCGGTTACTTGTTTAACGACAAATTTGGACCTGTGAGTGAAACGGGACTTCAAGCATGTTTTGCCTATCATTTGCCATTAACCGGTATCAAATCAAAGTTAGGAATGGGGCTTGCATTTAAAGCCTTTCAATTCAAATTTGATGAATCAAAATTAATTACTATTGATGACAATGACCCGGCTGTTACACACGGTACGATTAGTAAATTTGTTCCCGATGCCGATTTTGGATTATATCTGTATAATGATAAATATTTTGTGGGCGTTTCGGCTACTCAACTTATTCAATTTAAAATTGATGTTGGAAACAATACTAATGATAAGAATCAAAATATACGCCACTATTACATAACTGGCGGTTACAACTTTACACTTAGCGAGGAATTTACTTTGGAACCTTCGGTGCTTATAAAAGGAACTGCTGAAACACCTTGGCAGGTGGATATTAATGCCAAAGGCTTTTACAAAAAAATGTATTGGGTCGGCGTTTCCTATCGTACCAGCAACGACATTATTGCCATGGTAGGTGTTAAAATCAAGAAATTTTTAGTTGGATATTCTTTTGATTATACTTTTAGCGATTTGAACAATTACAGTAGCGGAAGTCATGAAATTCTTATAGGATTCAATATTGACGAAGGGAAAAATAAAGGTTCCAAATTGTTATAATGGTATTTTTTTTATAATTCATTTTTTATGAAACGTGTTTTTTCCATTTTAGTGATGGGAATATTTTTTATTTCCATAGGAATTAATGCTGCAACTATTACTTCAAATGCAGTTTCAGGCAATTGGAGTGCTACTGCTTCATGGGCAGGAGGCGTTGTGCCAACAGCAAACGATAGTGTTGTTATTGTCAACGGTGCTTCTATTACGTTAAACGTAAATGCAACAGTGTATAAGTTGAAAATTAATTCGGGAGGTACTTTGTCCATAAACTCCAATACACTTACATTACAAGGAACAAGTGTCTTAGGTGGAAACCTTGACATTTACGGAACTTTAAATCTCAATACTGGCAACATACAGTTAACCGGAGATTTTACGCTCGGTGGTACTTTCAATTATGGCAGCGGTACGGTGATATTCAACGGAAACGATGCTCAACGAATGCTCGGTAATGCCCCTGTCTTTTATAACTTGCGTTCTACCAATACCAATAATACCACAGGCAAAGGGGTCAGTCTTCATCAAACCAATACAACCATTAAGGGAAATTTCATTGCAGATGGTGTTTTTGCACGAAACTCTGCCAGTTTTCCCAATGCAACTGTTACTTTTGATGGCATTGATACACTCAAAGGCTCTTACAGTTTTTATTTGAATCATGTAGTTATTAATGCTGGTGCTACTTTATATGGCGGTCTAAAAACTATTTATCTTTATGGGAACTGGATATCTAACGGAACATTTGTATGTCAATACAGTAGCATCGTGGTTAAATACGATACGTATAGTTCCTGTCAACCCAACAGTCAAACTATATATGTTTCCTATCCCAGCAGCAACCCGTTTTGGAATATTACTGTTGATAAAAGTACCGGCAAAGTTTCACCTCTGGATGGAGCAAATAATACGCAAGGCAACATTTATGTATTAAATAATTTTTCGGTTAATAATGGTACATGGGATGTAAATGGTGTTCGTCAGTTATACGTTGGGAAAGATTTTACTTGTAGTGGAGCAGGCACCTTTACTGCAAGTCAGGGAAGGGTGATTATGAATGGAGTCAATGTTACTACACCGCAACTGTTAAGTCCGGGCAACAGTTCATTATATAAACTTACCATCAACAACAGTGGAGCAGGAGTTAAATTGGGCAACAATATCACGGTAACGTATGATTTAACATTAACCGATGGTATTTTGTTTACACGCAACGGAAGCAATTTGTATGAAGTTTATCTTTCAAGCAGTGATATAGCCACATCACTTCCTGCTTATTCCGATTCCAGTTATGTTGCTGGTACCTTAAAACGGGCTGTAACTGCCAATACATACATTTATCCTGTGGGTACATCCAATACTTCTCAAAAAAAATATCGTCCTGTAACATTACAATTATCCAATACTTCAGGAACATCGTGGATATTAATTAATGAAGACAGCCTAAGCAATAATGCGACCTATTATTCAAACTACTGGGTTAAAATGCAGCCCGACGCTGGCAGCCCTACAGGCACTGCTCTTTTTCATTACAATCTTTCACAAGATTTTGTTTCATCCATGCAGGAATGTATGATTTCTGCTATTAGAGGTACTGTTCCTCCTAGTCTTTCATGGAATTATGTTTTAACTACTTCAACTCCTGCCAGTGGAGGAAACAATGGAAGTATAACCGTTAATTTACCTGCTACGTATGCTCCTTATGCTTACATTCTGGGTGAGCCAGTTCCTGTAGCCACTAATCCTACTATTTGTGATGGAAATACCGCAACTATCAATGTTACATCTCCGACAGGTTACGGAAATTTTTACTGGTACACTGTTCCTTCGGGAGGAACATCCATAAATACAGGTAATTCTTACACAACACCTGTACTGAATGATACTGCTACATACTATATTGCTTTTTTCAATCCACAATGCACAGGGAACCGCTATACTGCTTCGGTTAATGTAAATGACATTCCATCTTCGAGTATTACTGTTACAAATCCAATATGTTCAGGCAATAATGGAACGGTTACCTATACAGGTACACCCATTTCAGGTGCTACTTACACGTGGAACTTTAACGGTGCAACTGCCACACCCGGAAACGGTATTGGTCCACAAACTATTTCAGGTACGGCAGGCAATACATACAATATAAGTTTACAGGTTTCTGCCAATGGCTGTACTTCAAATACTTCAACACAATCCATCACATTTCCTACTCCACTTTTTTTATCTATCAGTAAAACGGATGCAGCCTGCGGAAATAATAATGGCTCTGCTACGGCTACCATCAGCGGAGGTATTACACCTTATTCCATTCTATGGAGTAATGGTTTTTCAACTCCAACCATAAATAACCTTTCTGCAGGCAGTTATAGTGTTACTATTACCGATTGGTATGGTTGTAGCAATACAGGTTCTACCACTATCAGCAATATTGGTGCACCATCGGTTACTGCTAATGTACTTTTAAATGTCAGTTGCTATGGACTACATAACGGCAAAGCCGGTATAACGGCTACCGGTTCTGGTAATATGACGTATATCTGGTCAAACGGTGTAACCGGTAATGGGACCAATAATATTGTATCTGTCATTGATACGCTATCAGCAGGTACTTATTTTATCACTGTTACTGACCAAAACAACTGTCAATCTGTTGCCTCTGTTACTATTACACAACCCGATGTATTGTATGCAGGTTATACACAAACCAATGTTACATGCTATGGGCTAACCAATGGAAGTATCTCCATGCAGGTAACGGGCGGCACACCCAATTATCAGTACAATTGGGCTCACGGCTCAACACAAGCCATACAAACCATGCTATCGGCAGGAAATTACATGGTAACCGTTACGGATACTCATAATTGTACAACCATACAGACCATTACTATTACACAACCCGATTCTATTATTATTTCATTTATAAAACAAAATGTTTCCTGTTTTGGCGAACAGGATGGTGTACTTCAATCATCGGTTAGTGGTGGCACATTTCCTTACACTTATTCTTGGAACAATGGAGAACATTCCACCGTTATTGACAGTTTGTCTGCGGGGATATATATTCTTAATATTACTGACGCTCATGGATGTTCAATTGCTATTTCAGATTCCATAACTCAACCCTTACCCATAGATGTTTTGTTAGAAACAAATCCTGTTATCTGTGCCGGTGCTATGAATGGAAGCATATACACCACTGTTTCCGGTGGAACACCACCATACAGTTATATATGGAGCAACGAACTTACCACTTCCAATATAGACCCAGTTGTGGCTGGCAACTATTCCGTTACGGTAACCGACGACAATGGCTGTACATCTGTAGCCTCTGATGTAGTTACAGAACCATTGCCCTTAGTCATTACGGCAAGTTCCAATGGAGTTTTATGTCATGGACAAAACAACGGGTCGGCACATGTGAATATTCAAGGTGGCATTAGTCCCTATCAAATTTTATGGAGTAATGATTCTACTACAGCAACCATAAACGGACTTTCAGGTGGTATTTACACAGTAACTGTTACCGACCAAAATGGATGCACGGTGATTGAAACGACAACCGTAAGCGAACCATTTGCCATAACGGTAAATTATAATATCACACATGTTGCCTGCCACCATGAGCAGAATGGAAGTATTGAACTTCAAATTAGTGGCGGCACTATTCCTTATCATTTTATTTGGAGCAATCAAAGTTCATCACAAAATATTTACAACCTTAGTGCTGGTATTTATTCTGTAACTGTTACCGATGACAATGGATGTTCACAAACACATTCGTATAATTTAACACAACCCGACATGTTAACCGACAGCATGATTGTTTCACTTCCCTTGTGCAATGACAGTGCTGGTGGTTTTGCTCAAATAATGGTTCAGGGTGGAACGCCTGCATATACCTATCATTGGTCTAACGGAAGCAATGCTGCATCACTAACGGGTCTTGCAATAGGAACATATAGTTGCACAATTACCGATGTTAACCATTGTTCTTTAATAGACACTGCCATCATTGCCGGTAGCAGCACTATGGCTTCACAAATACATTATGACCCGTTGACACATCATGCTTCGGTTGCCATGATTGGAGGTACGGCTCCCTTTACTTTTCTTTGGAGCACACAACAAACAGACAGTATCATTACACTTACACAATCTGGAAATTATGCCGTTACAGTAACCGATAATTATGGCTGTACTACAGTGGCGCAATCTACCATTGATGTAGAATTTATTATTCCTACCTTATTCTCTCCCAACAATGACAGTAAAAATGACCGTTTTGAAATAAAAGGCATTGAAACGTTTGAGGAAGTATCTATTGAAATATTCAATCGTTGGGGAAATAAATTGTTTACTTTTGAAGGAAGTGGACTTGAATATAAAACAACCAGCCATCAATGGGATGGAACTTATAACAGTAAGGATTTACCTATGGGAACATACCTCTTTATTATTGATTTGCACAATGGAAAAGACCCCATTACCGGAACAGTATCTATTGTAAGATAATCAACAATTATAATTGTGAAAAACCTTAATACAACCTTATTTTAAGGTCATCTACAAACATGTTATTCTTTCCTTTGTTCCAGAAATATACTTTAAACAAATTATTATTAGAATGGGGCAGTTCAGGCATTGTTAAAATAATATCTATATGATGCCATTTATTGGCATTCAAAACCTGACCGCTTATATTCGATGCCTTATAATACAAATGATTTTCATTATTATCAACGGATACAACAATATTGCATTCACGAATTACTTTATCAAAATAAACCTCCGAAGATATTATCACGGAATGTTCTCCCTGAGACAAAAATTGAAATGTAGAATCTGCATAGGTTATACCAAATTCCTGATGGGGCAATATAGATTGAGAGTTATGTCCTGAAAAGGATATTTGAGTGGAAACATTATTGCATGTCCAGTGTGTATCTAATGAGTTTTCAAAATCATTGAAAATAGATACTTTTTCAGAAAAATCGTTCATCTTACAAAATGATTCGAGCATTTGATTTTTATTATCATAAGGTACGCAAACCATAAAATGGTTGTTATCAAATATTTTTTTGACTTTTTTGATGATATCGGGAAATACAGGGTATATCTTTTCCTTGAATGAACTGTTCAAAAATATTATATAATCATATTTCCAACGCATAGAACGTTCAAAATGCTCTTTGGTGGTTGACATTACAGCATAACCTACTCTGTCGAGTTGAGCAAGAGCAACATTGGGTGCCTGCGCATCCATAAATAATATTTTTGCCTGACGCTTTATCTGTAATGAATCGAGAATTTTGTCCGAATATTTCAGTTCGTTCTCCATAAATTCAATCATTCCAGATTCCGAGTATATCTGTTTTTGATTATTGATATTTAATGCCACTACTTTTGAAAAAATGATTAAAAATATTATGGTGTAGAGCACACTCGAATAGTTGAATTTTTTAATTGGGACATGAATTAACAGATAAGAAAAAAGTAAAATAGCAGGTAAATAAAAGGTGTCGAGAAAATAATAATCGTGAACGCCAAATTGATTCAACATAACAATAAAAAATAATAAATCGCCTAAAAATAAAAACGCCAAGCATAACAGGAATTTCCGCATATCAATTTTTATATGGCTTTTTATAATAAAATAACTTATTACTAATAATGCAAAAACAAAGTAATGAATGGATGTGAAATATTGACCTGCCCATGTTTTAATAACATTCCACGTCTCATTGAATGCATCACTTACAGAATCGGGAGGCATTATTTTATTCAAAAACATGGAACCATGTTCATGGTATAAATGCCGGTTATAAATAAACTGCAACAGAATTAATATCATCGCAATTATCCAATATATCCATTCCGAAAAAACAATTTTCTTATTTCTGATACATGTTACACATTCAACGCATATTACCGATAGAAAAGGAATTAAAAATGTTGTTCGACTTAATGCAGCAAGCGTTAAGAGAGAAATGCCAATAATCCTATGTTTGGATGAATGAGAAAAAGAATAGTTGAAATAGTAATAGTAACCTGTTATAGCATAGCAAAGGCAGGGTATAGTAGGTAAAAAGTTTGCCTGATAATACACAAAAACCGGAGAGGTTGCAGCAAACAAAACAACGATGGCTGATTTAAAAAAACTTTCTGAAAACAAATACATTAATCGGAAGAGATAAAACAATCCAATTACACTTAATAAAAAAATAAAAAGTCTGAAAATTAATGATTCTGGAAGAGATGTGCCTTTCATTAATGCAGCAATCACATATTGGTGTAATGGAAAGTCAACGGAGGTAATGGCATCGGCATAAGGTTTTTCAAAATTATCTGGAAATTGTTTATTTAATACATACGTTTCGGGTTTAAAAAAATTAAAATGATTTCTGATAAAACCTTTGGATAACGAAAACTGGTCTGTTTGTGCCCATGCATGCTTATACGAAGGCGGATAAGAAAAATAGTGGACATTAAAGATAATGCCTACTGCCATTATTGCTATAAATACAATACTATTTTTTATCAGATTTATTTTCATAACGGCAAATATAATTACTTTACTTTTATAAACCCGAATAATACATCCCGTTTATTTCATTGACAAGATGAATTACATAAACGATTAATATAAAGTATTATTTATCACCTTGTTAGTAATGTTCAAATTGAACAGCAACTATTTTCAAGAAATGGTCTGGAAAACCATGTTTTTTTTATAAAGAATCGGGATTATTCAATCACCGAAATATCTTCATCAAGAAGTGCGTCATCTCCACGATAACGCAAATATATTTGAACCAGCGTAATTACATCTTTCTGGCAATAAGTAACAATACGTGGCAAGTCTTTTTCCTGATAATACACCTTATACACATCTTTTCCCGAAATATCATCTTTGGGTGATGGAATATCAAAAATGGCTGCCAACAAATTCAGCGAAGTAAAATGTTTGTAATCGCCAAAACGCCATAAATCCATTGTGTCTAAATGACGAACTTCCCATGGCTTGCAGCCTGCCACATCCAGTATCTTGGGCAATTTTAGTCTATGAACTACGGCACGTCTTGCTATATAAGGAAAATCAAATTCCTTACCGTTATGTCCACATAAATAATGATTCTGGCTATTGAACTTGGTATTCAGCAAATCAAAAAAACGAATTAAAATATCCCTTTCATCATCACCAAAAAAAGATTTTAATCGCAATACACTTTTACCATCACCGTTGTAAACAAAACCAACGCTGATACAGATAATTTTTCCAAATTCGGCATAAATACCGGCACGTGGATACAACTCTTCGGGCGTTTGTTCTTTATCTAACATTTCCGCTTTTGCCTCCCATAACGGTTTAAATATTTTTGACACTTTTTTAAATGATGAATATTGCGGGACGGTTTCAATATCCAAAAAAAGTATTTTGTTTAATGGAATGTCATGAATGCTCATAGTTCCATGGTTTTTAATTTACGTTCTATAACATGCGTCAGAATATCAATAGCCACCACATTATCGCCACCCTGCGGTACAATAATATCCGCATACGATTTGGTAGGTTCTATAAATTGAAGATGCGACGGCTTCACCGTTTTAACATATCGTTCCAGCACTTTGTCCACTGAACGTCCACGCTCAATAATATCACGTTTTATAACACGCATCAGCCTGTCGTCGGCATCTGCATCTACAAAGACTTTTATATCAAACAAATCTCTTAACTCCGCATGGGTAAATATTAATATGCCTTCTACAATTATCACCTTTTTGGGAGAGATATAAATGGTTTCTTTAGAACGTGTACATGTTAAATATGAATATATAGGCATCTGTATTGGTCTCCCCGCTTTTAAGTCGTTGATATGCTTAACCAGTAATTCAAACTCTACCGCATTGGGATGGTCAAAATTCATTTCAAGCCGCTCTTCCAAAGGCAAATCACTGTTATCCTTATAATATGCATCTTGAGGTAAAACAACTACTTCCGATGGTGGGCACTGTTCTACCATTTTTTTTACTACGGTTGTTTTTCCCGAACCTGTCCCTCCGGCTATACCTATTATCAACATCGTAAATTTTTCTTCATAAATTTTGCTATAAAATTAATTTATTTTATCTTTGCAAAATCAAATCAAAAAAATTTTTATTATGAAAAAATTATTGTTTTCTTCGTTGATGTTAATCATTGCCTTTTCGGCATGTAAGAAGGATGATGATTCGTCCAACAATGTTACTCCCACGCCTACTGGTGTTGTTATTACCTCTTCCGATTTGGGAAGTGCGGGGGATTCGATGCTAATGAATGTGGATACTACCAACCTGACAGGTTTCAGTTTGGGTGTCCCCGGTCAAAATGTTACTTGGGATTTCAGTACTTTGGGAGTTGACAGAATAGATACCAATGCATTTCTTGCACCAGCCAACACACCCGGTGGTACGTACTTTGCATCTTCCAATTTGGCGATGGAAGTTAGTACAAATCCTTCTATATACATGTATTTATCTAAAACAACCGATAAGGTAGAAGGTTTAGGCATGTGGGCAAACGTATATGGTAACGAAGGACATGCAGAATATAGCGACAAGCCCATTATGATGAAATTCCCTATGCAATACAACAGTGCCTTTATCGATTCAGGAGCATTATCGCTTATTACTTCTTATCAACAAACGTACATAAAAATTGAGATGAAACAAACAATTGACAGCAAGGTAGATGCTTCAGGTACGTTAAAATTACCCAATAATGCTTCTTATAGTTGTATTCGTGAAAAAAGAACAGAAATCAATAATCAAAATATTTATATGAGTTCTTCACAATTTGGACCATGGATGCCATATCAATCAAACGCAGATACCAGTTATACATATTGTTTTTATGCTAAAAATCAGAAATGGGATGTATGCGATGTAAGTGTTAAAGATTTTACTACCAATACCATTAACTCGATTTCTTACAAAAAATAACACGATTGCACTCTTCCAGTGCATGTTAGATAAAAAGATTTTTAAAGGGCATTATTCGTCATTGCGGGTTATAAAAATAATGCTGACCTTTGTTTGTGAATTATTACTGGTATGCTTCGAATTAAGCGACTTCATATTTTCATGATAAAATCGTATATCGGTCCTTTCATATTCACTTTTTTCATTGCCATTTTCGTACTGCTTATGCAGTTTATATGGAAGTATATTGATGAATTTGTAGGGAAAGGTATTGCTTGGAATGTCATGGCGGAACTGTTCAGTTATGCTTCCGTCAATTTTATACCAATGGCTCTGCCTTTGGCTATACTGCTTTCGTCTATTATGACGTTTGGCAATATGGGTGAATATTCCGAATTGACAGCCCTAAAATCATCGGGCATTTCACTGTATAGAATCATGTATCCACTCATCGTATTTATTATTTTTATCAGTATTGGTGCATTTTTATTTTCCAATTATGTGCTGCCTGTTGCCAATTTAAAATTTTATTCTCTATTATTTGATGTACGCAACCAACGTCCCGAAATCATTATCAAACCGGGTATTTTTTACAATGGTATTGACGACTACAGCATTCGTATTAATCGTAAAGATAAAGATACTAAAATGCTTTATGATGTCATGATATATGACCATACCCATTTTAGAGGGAATACCAGTGTAATTATAGCAGACTCGGGCAAAATGGCTCTTTCACCTCATAAGGATTTTTTAATGATAGAACTTTATCATGGTAAAAAGTATGAAGAACTTATAGAGAAC
Organism: uncultured Bacteroidales bacterium; assembly: GCA_964431135.1. Taxonomy (GTDB): domain Bacteria; phylum Bacteroidota; class Bacteroidia; order Bacteroidales; family GWA2-32-17; genus Ch61. The sequence goes on along the minus strand of CAYSIN010000015.1, from coordinate 17,614 downwards.
CAACAACAATGGATAAAATCGTTTCCACATCAATATGAAACGTTTGATGAACAAAAAGTAAAAATTGCCTTATCGGGTTTTACTTTTTCACGCACTGACGAAAATCTTTTTAAGGAAAACTATCGCATGTTAAATATTTCACAATTGCGACATACCGAAGATTCACTTTGGAATCGATATGCCGAATTTAAACAGAATTATAAAAATGCCGTTGTTAAAAATTCATTTTTTAGAGCAGAACACAAAGATAGTGTAACGGAAAATCTTTCTGATACACTAACCTTTGGCTCTATTCTGAACAGATATAACAAAACCGAACAGCAATGGATTGTAGAAATGGCACTTTCGCAAGCACGTTCTCAACAATCATTTATTCAGACAAGCAAAGACGAAAATGAGACACGGTTAAACTGGATTGTTCGTCATCAGATAGAGTTACAACAAAAATTTACTCTGTCTTTTGCCTGTTTGGTATTATTTTTTATTGGTGCACCTCTTGGGGCAATTATACGCAAAGGCGGTCTGGGTATGCCTGTTGTGGTGTCGGTATTGTTTTTTATTTTATATTATATTATTTCGCTTGCCGGTGAAAAATTTGCTAAAGAAATGATTATTCCTGCATGGCAGGGAATTTGGCTGTCGTCGGCTATTCTTTTTCCTATTGGCATTTTACTTACATACAAAGCCATGACCGATTCGCATATCGTTTCGCTGGAATCCTTTGTTAATAAAGCCTATCATCTGTTTTCAAAACTGTCGAAAAATGAAAATACTACTCCTTCACAATAAACTGCCATATCCTCCCAATGACGGTGGTGCAATTGCTGTTTTAAACTCGTCGGTTGAAATGGCACGGCAAGGACATGAGGTTACGTTATTCGTTATGAATACGCTCAAACATTATTTCCCTGTCAACGAAATACCAGATGAATATCACAAACTCATTAACATCATAGCCGTTGACGTAGATGCCTCCATTAAACCCATACCCATGCTTATTAATTTTCTGTTTTCATCAAAACCCTATCATACAGTACGATTCAATTCAGACAATTATCGCAATAAATTAATAAACCTGCTTAAAGAAAATACGTATGATATGGTTCTGTTTGAAGGATTGTATGTATTGCCTTACGAAAAAATAGTTCGCACTTATTCAAAAGCATTTCTTGTTTATCGTGCACATAATATAGAACATGAAATATGGGAACGGGCAGCCAAAAATGAAAAAAAACTACTCACAAAGTTTTATTTAATGAATTTGGCACATCGCATTTATAAAACCGAAAAAAAACTGGTTCAAAAAGCAGACTTGTTGCTAACGTTGACCGCTCGTGATGAAGCCCAATTTAAGCGAATTGGTTACAAAAAAATAAGTTATGTCTCACAAGCCGGTATAGATTTACATTCTATCCATGTAAACCGTTTTTCTATTCAATATCCATCTATATTTTTTATTGGTGCACTCGATTGGATTCCTAATCAGGAAGGGTTGTTATGGTTTATTCGTCATATCTGGCCCAACATTTTATTAAAATTACCGGATTTAAAATTTGAAGTTGCTGGCCGTAATGCACCTCGCTGGCTTGTAAATAAAATAGAAGAATGTCAACAGGTAGTTTATCACGGTGAGGTTGCCGATTCGCATGAGTTTATGTCACAGCGAGCCGTTATGGTTGTGCCTTTGTTTTCAGGTAGTGGTATGCGAATAAAAATTGTAGAGGGCATGGCTCTGGGCAAAAGCATTGTTACTACTTCTATCGGCACCGAAGGCATACCTACTACACACAATAGAAATATTTTAATTGCCGATTCGGCAGATAAATTTCAAAATGAAGTTATACGTTTATTGTCCGACAAGCCATTGTTTGATTCCATCGGAATAAACGCACACCAATTTATTTATACACATTATAACATAGAAACCATTGTAAAGGATACGATGCAGTTTATTCAAAAAGTTATTTCGATATAAGATAAATATCAGTTATTTTAATAAATACAGACATTAATTTTGCAAAAAAAATGACCACTAAAGAATTTACCTTTAATACCATAGAAGAAGCGTTAGCAGATTTGCGTAAGGGCAAACTGCTAATCGTAGTGGATGATGAAGACCGTGAAAATGAAGGAGACTTTGTTGTTGCAGCCGAAAAAATTACACCTACGCTGGTAAACTTTATGACCAAATACGGAAGAGGATTGCTATGCTGTCCGCTGACCGAAAAGCGTTGTGAAGAACTTGAATTGCAAATGATGGTAAGCAAAAATACATCATTACACGAAACAGCCTTTACTGTTTCGGTTGATTTAACAGGACATGGATGCACCACAGGTATCTCAGCCGAAGACAGAGCAAAAACCATTCAAGCATTAGTTGACCCGGTTACAAAACCAGAGGATTTAGCACGACCGGGTCATATTTTTCCACTTAAAGCCAAAGACAAAGGGGTACTTCGACGTGCTGGACATACCGAAGCAACCATTGACCTGACACGTATGGCAGGGCTACGCGAAGGTGGTGCCTTAATTGAAATTATGAGCGAAGATGGAACCATGGCACGTGTACCCGAACTGATTGAAATTGCAAAAAAATACGATATTAAAATTATTACCGTTGCTGATTTAATAAAATATCGTCTTAAATACGACAGCCTTATTAAACGTGGACCTCGGATTAAATTGCCTACCGAATATGGTACTTTCGACTTAATTCCCTATATTCAACTATCCAACGGATTGGAGCATGTAGCATTAATAAAAGGTAACTTAAACTCAAAAGAACCTATATTGGTAAGGGTGCATTCTTCCTGCATCACCGGTGATACGTTTGGAAGTTATCGATGCGACTGTGGTCCACAGTTGCATGAAGCCATGCGTCTTGTAGAAAAAGAAGGGCGTGGTGTTATTTTGTATCTTAATCAGGAAGGACGCGGCATAGGATTGTATAACAAAATTGAAGCCTATAAATTGCAGGAAGAAGGCTACGATACCGTAGAAGCCAATGTTCATCTTGGGTTTCGTCCCGATGAACGCGATTATGGAGTTGGGGCACAAATATTACGCGACCTGGGTATTTCCCAAATGAGGCTCATTACCAATAACCCTAAAAAACGGGCTGGATTGGAAGGATTCGGATTACAAATTGTGGAAAATGTTTCGCTGGTCATTCCACCCAATAAATATAATTCCAATTATTTGTTGACCAAAAAAGAAAAAATGGGGCATCAAATACCGTCTTTTGATATAACCAAAGATGATAAAATTGCTCCTTCAACCAAAGATTAATGCATAATGATAATCTTGGAAGTTGTTACTTTTTCATCGGTTTGTACAGAAACAAAATAACTTCCTGCATCAAGTCCCGAAACATCAAGTTTAATGAATTGATTGGGATAATCGGATAAATTAATTTGCCTAACCGTATTGCCTAAATTATTGCTAATTTTTACAAATCCTTTGGCTTCGGGTTGATGGCGTAACACTACAAACAGTTCTTTGTTGGCAGGATTTGGGAAAACAAGTGTTTTCTCTTTTTCAGAAACAGTTGTTGAAATGTTTGCTCCCTCAGCAATCCAGAATTTATGCGGGTCAGGAGCGCCAATTAAGGGATGTGTAACACTTTTAGGATACTGGTCGGAGGCATGAATATAATAGCGTATCGTATCGCCTGCCGATACTTGAGAAATATAACCCTGCCATGTGTTTCCTGTGGTATGATTCATGCTAACCTGTTGCCACGAACCATTATTTACCTTATATCTAAACCAAACAGAATCGGCTATAATAGTACTGTTGCTTAATGAAGTTATAGTTGCAGTAATAAGATATTGAGAAAGCAATGGTTTTTCACCGAGCAAGGGATAATGGGAAATATAAAGCATATTTCTGTCAGCAACTTCGTGTACACGACAGTGCATAGCGTCGGTGGCTTCCCATGGTGCTGATGATAATTGACTAAATCCAATTACTTCATAGCCGGGCATGGCTTGCTGATAAACTGCCTTTGCTGCATTATTTTGCGAAGTACTTCCCGACGCAAAAGGAATTAATACTTTATTATTTAAAATAAAGGAATTGGTATAAGGCTGACCGTTATCTTCATATACACGATATACCTGATAATTATTTCCATAAGAAGATATTTCATTTTGCCAATAAGTAGCCACGGCTTCATAAGCAGAATATTGTGAGTTACTCACGGGTACCTGAGCTATAAGTATTTTGTCCACGTCCAGAAATTTACCCCAACAGTCAATGTGCATGATATATTCACCTAGTGGGTCTGCTGTAATGTGATAATTGGTAATGCCCAAAAAATTTTTGACAAGAGTATCAATGTCCGATTGTGTTAAAGAGGAATTTTCATCAAGCACCAAAGTAGTAGAAGCAGCAGCACCCAATCCATCGCTCATATAATTGCCCCCTGTGTGAGTAACATCCATTCCATACAAAGGGACATTCAAATAACTCGCCATTAAAACCGGAATATTATCATCATTAGGTCTATTGGAACGGTTGTAAGGAAAATCAACAATGGCAACTTTATTATTTCCATTAACAATAAACCATGGACCAAAATCGCGAATCCAGTATGATTCCAAAGGACCTATATAAAAAAGACAATTTGCTATATTCACTCCATTGGAATTATAACTGTTGGTAACGCTTGTTTGTTGTGATGAACTTTCGACAATAGTTATCACTTTGCAATCTTGCGACATTTCTGCAATTAACGAATAAGGTATGCCAAATGAACCGGGATAAGCCACTAAGACTGCTTCGGTTGGTTCCCATTCGGCAACAGAACGCACAGGAGCAGGCGGTGGTGCCGTCGGAGTAAATGCTTTCGATTTTATCAGCGGTGTATATAGTTCGCTGGAATCGAGCATGTGATATTTACTTTGAAATAACGTTGATGCTTGTTGGCTAAATGCCCATGATGCCAACATCATTAATAATAACGAAACAGCAATTTGTTTTTTCATATAAAGCAATATTTAATACTTTTGATTGTACAAATATATACATATTTTTTGAATTACACAAAAACAAGTTAACTATTACTTTTGATTCTTATTTTTTATTTAGTTCCACATTCAATTTCAGGTTAAAACCTATTTGAAGCCAAGGTTGCATCAATTAAAAAATTAGAATTTTCTTCATTTAGGCATTCATTGTGCTTTTTTTATTTAAAAGGAAACATGTATATTTGTAAACTAATTTAGTTATATATTTCGTTAAATATCATTAATGAGAATGATAAAAAAAATATTACTTTTAAATATATTCATTCTGTTGTTTGTTTGTGTCAATGCTCAAAATGTAGGACAACCCGGCAACGACAGTATAATTAATTATACCGATATACAAGGCAACAAACAAGGCAAATGGATTAGAAAATACGATAAAGACCATATTGCATATACGGCTACATTTAAAAATAATTGGCTGGTTGGGGAATATAAACGATATTACGCATCGGGTGCACTTAAAGCAGATATTTTGTATAATATGGATGGTTCTGTTGGCTATGCTAAATTGTATTGGGATAATGGAAAACTTATGGCAAAAGGGAAATATGTTCAACAGCATATCAAAGACAGTGTGTGGGAATATTATGGCACCGATGGTGTACTTATGGCAAAAGAAACTTATGTCAACGGTGTTTTGAATGGTATGTCCTGCTCTTATTTTAGAAATGGCAACTATTCAAAAACTGCACCATACGTAAAGGGAAAGATTAATGGTGTATATAAAGAATATATTGAAACGGGACTTTGTCGATTGGAAATTACATACAGCAATGGGGTACGTCAAGGTCCGTTAAATGTTTATTACGATGACGGTCATCAATATTTAAAAGCAAATTATGACAAAGATTTGGCTCATGGAAAATGGACAATCTATTTTCGCAATGGTAAAGTGGACCGAGAATTGGAGTATGACCATGGTGAACTGAAAAATGCAGATGCCTATAACGAAGCCTTTAAAAAACAAATGAAGGAATGGGAAAGTATGAAAGGCAAAATCCCTGAACCTCGTGAGGAAGATTTTTTCAATCCACAACAACGACAAAAAGAGTATCAGAATGAGTACTAAAGTTCTGTCATGCTTGAGTGGTGGCATTGACAGTTCTATGGCTACTATTTTGCTAAAGGAACAAGGATATGATGTTATTACGGCAACTTTCAGGGTTTATGATTCCATAAGTGAACACTGTACCGAAAAAATGAAGGGTTGCTGTAATATAGAAAGCATTGCCGAAGCCAGATATTTTGCAAAAGAACATGGATTCGAGCATTATTTACTGGATTATCGTGATTTTTTTGAGCAAACGGTTATTCGTGATTTTGTTCATCAATATATTAATGCAAAAACACCTAATCCTTGTGTATGCTGCAATTATTATATTAAATGGGGAAAAGTACTTGAATTTGCACAATCCATGAATTGCGATTATATGGCTACGGGGCATTATGCACAAATAAAAAAAGAAAATAACCGTTATGTTTTGTTTAAAGGATATGATAAGCAAAAAGACCAGAGTTATTTTTTATGGATGTTGACACAGGAACAACTGTCAAAAACACTTTTCCCATTAGGAAAAATGACAAAAAATGATGTCAGAAAAATGGCGGCTGAAAAAGGATTTAACCAATTAACAGAAAAACATGAAAGTCAGGAAATATGCTTTGTCCCAAACAATGATTATCGCAAATTTATTCAACAACATGCTGAATATGGACCAGAAAAATTGCCTAAAGGAAATTTTGTTACTGCGGATGGAACCATCGTGGGAAAGCATAAAGGTATTGAAAATTATACTATTGGACAACGAAAAGGATTGGGTATAGCCTTAGGTGAACCTTATTACATTTTAAAAATTAAAAAGGAAACGAACGAAATAGTATTGGGCAAATATGATGAACTGAAGCAAAATATATTTTGTGTTAGAGATATGAATTGGATTGGTGCTTCCACCTTTTACCTTCATCAGCCTGTTTGGGTAAAAATTCGTTATCGTACCAAACCTGTTCATGCAACCGTTGTCATGATAAATGATAACCTATGCAACGTCTTTACCGAAGAACCCTTGTATGCCATTACACCAGGACAATCTGCTGTTTTTTATGATGAAGACGATGTGCTGGCAGGTGGAATTATTTGCTAATTCAAACGGATTTTTATTTAGTCATCCCTTAAAAAATCGTTTTTGGTCTTGTCAAACTCTAATAAGAGTTATTGACGAGACGAGGCATTCCTAGTTAACTTTATTTTGACAACGTATTTATCAGGTGTGTGAACTCATTTTCGTTTTCAAAATACAAAACAATTTTCCCATCTCCTTCCATATTTTTTTTCACGTCCACCTTACACCATAAATGATGACTTAACTGATTTTTTATGTTTTTTAACTCCAGCGTTTGTTGAATTTGTTTTTTGCTTTTAGGAACGGGCTTTTCCTTAAGGTTTAATTCACGTACTACATCTTCCACTTTACGAACCGAAAAATCGTATCGTACTATTTGATGATAAATCATTCGTTGTGTTTCTGCATCGTCAATATTAATAAGGGCTCTTGCATGTCCAACGGAAATTTTTTTCTGCCTTAATCCCGACTGAATTTCGGAAGGTAATTTTAACAATCGTAAAAAATTGGCAATGGTAGAGCGATTTTTTCCGATGCGTTCACTGAGTTGTTCTTGTGTCAGATTACATTCATCCAGCAAGCGTTGATAACTGATAGAAATTTCAATCGGGTCAAGGTCTTCACGTTGAATATTTTCGACGAGTGCCATTTCAAGCATTTCTTCATCGTTTGCTTGTCTAACATAAGCAGGTATGGTTTCCATACCTATCTTGTTGGCGGCCCGCAAGCGTCGTTCACCAGAAATAACCTGATATTTATTATTCTCTATTTCTCGAACTGTAATGGGTTGAATAATACCATGCTGGCGAATAGAATCGCATAATTCATTTAATAAATCTTCATCAAATTCCGTACGTGGCTGAAATGGATTGGTATCAATTTGCGACACCAATATTTCATGAACCGATGCGGCTTTGAACGATTCGGCATCGGAAATTAAGGCACTCAAACCTCTTCCTAACGCATTTTTCTTCGTATTCATTGTTGTTTATGTTACGAGAATTATATATTATGAATAATTTTATCTTTTTCGGCAACGCGCGTTAAATTATTTTTTTGAAGCAATTCGCGTGCTAAATTCAAATAACTTACTGAACCTGAACAGTTAGCATCGTATAAAATAACAGGTTTGCCAAAACTGGGTGCTTCGCCCAATTTTACATTTCTTGGAATAATGGTATTAAACACCATATTAAGAAAGTGTTTTTTTACTTCCTGAACAACTTGATTGGACAAATTGAGACGCGAATCGTACATGGTTAGTAAAAATCCTTCTATTTGCAGACTGGTGTTTAAGCGACTTTGAATAATTTTTATGGTATTTAAAAGTTTACCAATACCTTCCAAAGCAAAATACTCGCATTGAACTGGAATAATTACTGAATCGGCAGATGTAAGTGCATTAACCGTAATTAGCCCTAAGGAAGGACTACAATCAATGAGCACAAAATCGTAATCATCTTTAACTTTATCAATGATGGCTTTCAGCATTTTTTCGCGATTGGGCTGATTTAACATTTCTATTTCTGCTCCAACCAAATCGATATGCGAAGGAATTAAATGCAGATGCGGTATTTCGCAGTCCAGAATAATATTTTTAGGGTTTACTTCTTCGATTAAACATTCGTAAATGCTGGTCTTTATATTTTTAATATCAAATCCCAAACCCGATGTGGCATTGGCTTGCGGGTCTGCATCCACAATTAAAACATCGTATTCCAGAATTGCCAAACTTGCAGCCAGATTTATGGCAGTGGTCGTTTTTCCAACTCCGCCCTTTTGATTGGCTAATGCTATTACTTTTGTCATGACATTAACGTGTTTTTATTTTTTAAACTGCAAAATTAATTTGATTTTGAGTACAAGAAGATAAATTGTTTATAAGTTTATCAACAATTTTTAAGGCATTGTTCATAACAAGCATGTTGTTTCGTTACTTTTCTAAATTTATACTATTTTCAATAAATGAAATAGCATCATCTGCATTGTCTGTTAGATAAAACAAATTTTTATGCGATGCTTTAATGAATTTTAATGAAACTGCCTTGTCTATAAATTGCAGCAATTCATCATAATAATGATGGATATTGATTAAAACAAGCGGTTTCTGAATATAATTCAGTTGTTTTAACGTTATTGTTTCAAAAAATTCTTCGAGCGTACCAAATCCACCGGGAAGAATAATAAAGGCATCGCTGCGTTTTCTCATCTCTGCTTTGCGGTCAGGCAAGTCTTTGGTAATAATAATTTCGTCATCGGTTTCGGAAGCAATGCCTTCCAAGTTTAAACTTTCGGGCAAAATACCGGTAACCTTGCCGCCATTTTTTTGTACCGAAGAAGCCAAGACACCCATCAGTCCAATTTTCCCACCTCCATGAACCAAATCATATTCTTTGTTTGCCATAACGGTTCCCAATTGTTCGGCAACGGATTTATAAATATTGTCTATATTTTGTGAGGATGAACAAAATACGCAAATAGTTTTCTTCGATTGGGGATGAAGTTTTTGTAAATCGAATGGTTTAATCATCATGGTTTCGTTTATTTTTAAAAAATTGTTTCATCAGCAATGCGGCTTCATCTGCTAAAATACCCTTTTCTATTTTTGTTTTTGGATGAAATAATGAATATCCCAAACTGATAGTGCCTCTTTTGCTATCGTCTGTTCCATATATTACACTATCCACTTGTGCCCAAAAACACGCAGCGGCACACATGCAACAAGGCTCAACAGTAACATAAAGGGTACAGTCATGAAGATATTTACCTCCCAGCGTATTTGCTGCCGCAGTAATTATCTGCATTTCTGCATGGGCTGTAACATCGTTAAGCGTTTCGGTAAGATTATGTGCACGTGCAATAATTTTCTCATTAAAAACAAGCACAGCCCCCACGGGTACTTCGTCTTTTTCAAAAGCCTTTTTTGCTTCTTTTAATGCTTCTTTCATAAAATATTCATGGCTGAGCATGTCTGTCGTTTTTACTTCAAACAAAAGTACAAGATTTTTTTCGATAGTTTTTCATATTGATACAATATCTTGTTATAAATACCTGTATTTGTTTATTAATCACAATTTCGTCTAAATGGATATCAACAATAAAGCAACATCTATCTATCATTAAAATAATTATTATTTTTACCATACGATTTTTTAATGAAACGTATTGGTATCATTATAGGATTTATTTTGCTGAAAGGCAATATATCGGCACAGGATTCAGAGCGTATTATGCAACAAATGTTTGTTCAAATTGAGCACATTCATTCCATTTCATTTACTATTACTGCCAAAGAACGCTTTTTTGACCAGTACAAAACCGACAAGGCATTTTTTAAACGTGCGTACTATCCCGATGCAATTTATTACAAACAAGTTGTTCCTCCTACTAATGCCGAAGTGCTAATCAATGATAAGTATAAAAACGCAGCACTGGTCAATCCAAACGGATTCCCTTATATAAATTTACATTTAAGTCCGTATGGCGAGTTGTTGCGAGATAAACAACATCATACTATTTATCAGGCTGGTTATGCTTATTTTTATGAAATTTTGCTCTATCTTAAAAATAAATATAATGTCCTTTGGCGTGATGTAACTACGATTGAAAAAGATGTTTCTATTTCGGAAAATGATTGTTATAAAGTCGTTATTAAAAATAAAAATTATAAAATTATTGATTACAAAGTAAAAAACGAAACTACACCTCAGCAATTGGCACTGCAATTAAATATCTCCGATTATAAAATAGTAGAACTTAATTCCTTCATAAAAAATATTTTTCATAAAATAAACGCAGGTACATCCCTGAAAATCCCATCCGATTATGCTTCATCCATTATATTATATGTTGATAAGGAACTTATGATTCCACGAATTATTGAAGTATATGATGAAAAAGGATTGTTTGAAAAGTATCTATTTGAAGATATTCATATCAATCCACCTTTCACAAAGGAAGATTTTGATGAAAACAATAAGGAATATGGGTTTAAGTAAAACTATGCTTGTTCTGTAGCGGGTGTTAATGGGACATAAACGCGCTGTTTGAGTTCCCTGTCCATCATAAACAAGGAAGCACCTTTTCCTTCAAATAATTTTAACTGTTGAAGAATATCGGTGGCATTTGCTTCTTCCTCTACCTGTTCATTTACATACCATTGTAGCATGGTGTGGGTAGCATAATCTTTTTCTGTTTCAGAAAGATGAACCAAATTGTTTATTAATGAAGTAACATGCTGTTCATGCGTTAACACCTTTTCAAAAATTTCAATTATATTTTTCCATTTCATTACGGGTGCATCAATTTTTTTCAGAACAATATTGCCTCCACGTGACAAAACATAATCGTGAAACTTTAATGCATGGTCCGTTTCTTCCTTGTATTGAACACGCAACCAGTTTGCGAAACCTTTCAGGTTTTGATTTTCGCACCATGCTGACATGGCAAGATATAAATAAGCCGAATACAATTCTGCATTAATCTGTTCGTTAATAGCAGTTTCCATTTTTTTTGATATCATATCACTTGGTTTTAAAAATTATTACGACAAAGATACAAAGATTTCTGCATGAATATTTATGATTTATGGCATAAAAAAAATGATGATAGACATAAATAAAGTTAAGTCCGATAATTCATCCCTTTAATGAAATAGACGGAATGATTTATATAGTCGTCCTTTAAAAAGTACCTATCCTAATTAAATATGAATTATATAATGTCGTATTTATAAGAAATTATTTGTCTCGTCATTGCTGACGAGACGAGACCGCCTGCATTCGGTATGAAATTTTTTTTGAATTAAAAAAGGATGTACATTTGAAAAAATTTTCTATGAATACAAAAAAATTATTATTTACCATTTTGTTTTTGATTATTGGATTAGTATTGGTATTTTCACTGGTGCAACTTTTCAAACCTTCGGTTAAAGAACTTTCGAGGTACGAAGATTTTGCTGAATATTTGAATGCCTACACCTCTGGATATATTTCCAGAAATAGCAATATTATAATAGAGTTCAATCATGAAGTAAACTTAAATAAACAATTAACCGAAAAGCAACTAGAAGAAATAGTAAAATTCAGCCCTTCCATAAAAGGAAAAGTATATTGGAAAGATGACTATACACTCGCCTTTCATCCAGAAAAACCCTTGCCCTACGAACAACAGTATGTAGCAACAATTCAAATGAAAAACATTATCTTAGATGGTCATCATCTGAACGATTTTATTTTTTCTTTTTTTGTTATCCCGCAAACATTTACGTTGAACGAGTATAGTATTAAAACCTTGTCAGACAAGAATTATAGCATGGAACAATTAACTGCCTTGCTCGAATTATCGGACCAGGAAACACCCGAAAACATTGAACCCTGCATAAACGTAACATGGAACGGTAATAAAATACCTTTTAAACTTTTTTCCGAAGACCATCTCACGTATAGAATAATAATAGACAGCATTTCCAGAACAGAAAATCCCGAAACATTGAAAATTAGTTGCGATGGAAAATATATAGAGTGCAAGGCGATGGTAGAGAAAACCATAGAAATACCTTCGATAGATGAATTTAAAGTGATGGATTGTTTTGTACACAAATACCCAGAACAGAGCATAAGCCTCGTATTTTCCGACCCCATAGATGGGAAACAGGATTTAGGTGGCCTTATCACCTTATCCAATGACTTGCCACTGCGTTTCACAATAGAAGAAAATACGGTTACTTTGTACCCTTCGCAATTATTAATCGGCGATTATACCTTAAAAATCTATCAGGGGATATTGAATACGCTTGGGAAACGACTGCCTAAAAGTAAGGAATTTACTTTTACCTTTGAAGATATTAAACCGCAAGTTAAATTTACAGATAACGGTTTTATAATTCCTACCAATCAAAACGGTGCCGTAATTCCTTTTAATACCATGAATTTAAAAGAAGTAGATGTTCGCATTATACGCATTTACGAAAACAACCTGCTTCAGTTTTTCCAAAACAACGATTATAATGACAACAATGAACTGCAACGCGTCGGAAAAATTATTTATAAAGGTAAATTACCTCTAACTATTTCTTTAAACGATAGAAATAAATGGAAACGCTTTTATCTGGACATTTCAAAATATGTTAAAACAGAACCCGGTGCAGTTTACAGAGTATCATTAGGATTTCGTCCATTCCAAACACTTTATCCGTGCAACGAAAATTTAACCGAAAGCACTCAAGAAAATATTGATAGAAGTTTTGATTATTTTGATTCTTATTCCGATTACTATAATTACTATTACGATTATGAAGATTATTGGCAGAATAGAGATAATCCCTGTCATAAGGCATATTATGGAAGTCAGCGTTGTGTTTCAAAAAATATTTATGTAACCGACATGGCACTTATATCCAAACTATCATCATCAAACCGATTAACTGTTTATGTTTCCGATATTAATTCTGCTACACCATTGAGTGGTGTTACTATTGAAGTTTTTAATTATCCAAAACAAGTTATCGCCAAAGGAACTACCGATGGCGAAGGGAAAGTAACACTTGATTTGAAGGAAGAAGCATCCTTTATTATTGCTCAAAAAAATGAATTACTATCCATATTGAAATTGAGCAAGGGATTGTCGCTTTCTACGGCATCGTTTGATGTATCGGGTGAACAAATATCCAGTGGCATTAAAGGTTTTATTTACGGTGAACGTGGTGTATGGCGTCCGGGAGATAGTCTGTATTTAACCTTTATCATGCAGGAGTCAACCACGTCGCTTCCACTAAAACAGCCCATTGTTTTTGAATTTTACGACCCTATGAAAAACTTGATAAAAAAACAACTTTTCATTAAAAACGCAAGCAACGTATATGTGTTCAGAACGGCTACTACACCCGATGCCATTACAGGAAACTATTCCTTAACCGTTACGGTGGGTGCTGCCCATTTTTCAAAATCCATCAGCATAGAAACCATTAAACCCAATCGATTGAAAATAAATTTAACATCCAATACCGATATTCTTTCACCTAATACCCCTACAACCATGACATTGCATGCCGAATGGTTGCAAGGTGCGTTGGCTTCAAACTTAAAAGCACAAGTAGATGCATGTCTGTATCCCATTACTACAGTTTTTAAAGGATATGAAAAGTTTACGTTTGATGACCCGAGCAAAAAATACTACCCTCAGCAAGAAAATATTGTCAGCAAAGAATTAGACAATAACGGCAATCTTACATTTACACCTTCCTATACTGTCAGCAACGAAGCACCGGGCATGATGAAAGCCGTATTTACAACTAAAGTTTTTGAAAAAGGCGGCGAATTCAGTATAGACCAAAGCACTTTTACCTATTATCCCTATACTTCGTTTGTGGGACTTGCCATACCTGAAGGCGACAAGGATTATCATATTTTATATACCAATACAGACCATCCTGTACAAATAGTTTCACTATTGCCCAATGGCAAGTTGAATAGCGAAACACATCCCATTGAAGTAGGCTTGTACAAACTCGATTGGCGTTGGTGGTGGGACCAGCAATCTGCCGATTATGAAGAGTTGAATTACAATGCTCAATCGTATGTTAAATTAATGGCTACAGACACGTTAAACACGGTCAACGGAAAAGCCTTATGGAAAATAAACGTATCTAAAGATAATTGGGGAAGATACTTGATTATAGTACATGATTTAATAAGCCATCATTCGGCTGGCAAGGTTGTATATATTGATTGGCCTGACTGGCGAAGTCGTCAAACCACTGAACACGAACAGGCATCCACTCAACTTGTCTTTACTACCGATAAAGATAAATATCAGGTTAATGATGATGTGATGGTTACCTTTCCGGGAAGTGCTGATGGCAGAGCTTTAATTTCTGTTGAAAACAGCAAAGGCATTATACAAAGTCAATGGATTTCGACGGTAGCAGGTGTTAATACCTTTCATTTCAATACGACTGCCAACATGAGTCCCAATGTTTATATAAACATCACCCTTATACAGCCATACAGCCAACAAACCAACGACAAGCCTGTACGTCTTTATGGTATTCAATGCGTAAATATTGAAAATCCTGCTTCTCATCTTACACCTGTCATTCAGATGCCCAACACGCTAAAATCAGAAACTTCATGTAATATAAAAATTAGTGAAAAAACAGGTAAAGAGATGTATTACACTATAGCCATTGTGGACGAAGGTTTGCTAAGTCTTACCCATTATAAAACACCCAATCCTTGGGATGCCTTTTATGCCAAGGAAGCCTATATGTTTACACAATGGGATATATACGATTTCATTGTTCAAGGTTTATCTGGTAAACTAATGAACATACTGACCATTGGTGGTGATGAAGCACTCAAAGAAGCACTGGATGCCATGGAAGCACAAAAAGCAAAACGTTTTAAACCAATGGTAATTTTTATGGGGCCTTATCATTTAAAATCGGGAGCAACCAATACGCACAACATCGCTATTCCCAATTATATGGGTGAAGTTCGTACTATGGTGATTTCACGTTTTGATGATTCGTATGGCAGTGCCGAAAAATCGGTTAAAGTTACTAAACCACTTATGGTGATGCCTTCGCTGCCCAAAGTTTTTTCTACTGGCGATAATATTTCTATGCCTGTTGCCGTATTTTCCAATGCTCAAAATCTCAAAACAGCACACATCAATGTAAAAGTGAAAGGACCAGTGAGCCTTGTTGGCAAATCAACCAGCGATGTAACGTTAAAATATAATGCTGACCAAACTATTTTCTTTAATCTTGTGGCAGAGAAAAAAGCAGGACTTGCCACCATAGAAATCAATGCCGTATCGGGCAATGAAAAATCAAACAGTACTGTTCAAATTTATGTTCGCAATCCTAATCCATTTACTACGCATAGTACAGGGTATTTTATAGATGCAGGAAGTACTAAAAAAATAGACATTCAACCGTTGGGAGTAGAAGGTACTAATTTTACAACGCTTGAAATGAGTGCCATTCCTTCACTGAATCTTGAAAAAAATATGGATTTTCTGATTGCATATCCGCATGGTTGCCTCGAACAGACCATTTCTAAAGCATTTCCACAACTTTATTTGCCAACACTTGCCGATTTATCATCACAAAAAACAAAGGAGATGGAAACCAACATCAAAATTGCTATTCAAAAAATGCTTAAATTTCAAACCAGCGAAGGTGGATTTGCCTACTGGCCTAGCGACCAAAACATAGACGACTGGGTAACCAACTATGCTGGACACTTTATGCTTGAAGCACAAAAAGCAGGTTATACCATTCCATCTGACATGCTTAGAAAATGGAAGAATTATCAAAAAACGGCAGCACAAAAATGGTTCGACAAGGGACCATCGTCGCAATATACGCAAGCCTATCGCCTATATACCATGGCGTTGGCAAATATGAACGAAACCGGTGCCATGAATCGTTTGATGCAGGTAAACAAATTATCTGATATGGCACGTTATCCGTTGGCAGCTGCTTATGCTATTTCCGGCAAAATAAAAATTGCCCGCACGTTACTCGTCGCTAATAAAATTGTTTTAACCAAAAACATGTTTGATGATATTTATGGAAGTGATATGCGTGAAAATTCATTTATATCTCTTACTTATACTTCCACGGGGAATCGTAAAGAAGCATTTGGTTACATTAAGGAAATTGCAACGATGCTTTCATCAAATCGTTGGTACAGTACACAGTCGGTGTCGTTTGCACTAATTGCCTGTGCCAATTACTTGCAAGGTGAACGGATGCGTTCTCCCATGAAAATTAATTACACGCTGAACGGTAAAGAACAGAAACAGGAATCGATGAAATATTTTTATTCATTGCCGTTGAATAACGCTGAAATAAAAACATCGTTCACCATTCAAAACCAATCTTCATTTCCCATTTACATGCAATTAATCCGTAAGGGCGTACTTGCTGCTGAAAGCGAAAAGGATTTTGAAAAAGGGCTTAGCCTGAAACTTACTTATACTAATTATAACGGTGCTACCATCGATATCAACAACCTGACACAAACTACTGACATGTATGCCGTTGTACAGGTTAGTAACAATACCGCACAATTAATAACACGGCTTGCATTGACCTATTCCATTCCATCAGGCTGGGAAATTATTAATGACCGTATGATTGAAACAGCAACCAGTGATGTATCTTACGATTACAGAGACATTCGTGATGATAAAGTTATGTATTACTTTAATCTTTCAGCACATCAGTCAAAAACGTTTAAAATACCTGTCAACGCAACCTTTGCTGGCAGATTTTATCATCCAGCAACCTATTGCGAAGCAATGTATCACGACGATGTAAGTGCTCAACTAAAAGGATACTGGATAAACGTAAAAGCGGCTTCTTTTAAATAGTCGTCCTTTAAAAAGTACCTATTCTATTAAATATGAATTATATAATGTCGTATTTATAAGGAATTATTTGTCTCGTCA
>CAYSIN010000014.1:0-42687 GCA_964431135.1 uncultured Bacteroidales bacterium | reverse complement strand
TTCTTTATATAAAAATGTTCACTAATTTTGTCCTAATAATAGGGGTTTGGTACACCGAAGCATTCAGTACAGCAACATCTATTTCATTGGCATATCCTAAATGGTATGTTATTGTTCCTGCCGCAATATGGGCATCATCGGTTGGTTATTCGCGTATGGACCTTGGAGTACATTATCCAAGCGATGTTTTGGCTGGTGCAATCATAGGTTGCGGTTCGTCTTTTTTGGGATACTGGCTAACTAAAAAAATTCAACATAAGAAACATCATGTGGCAGCAACTTATACAAATTGACCATCAACTTTTTTTGTGGCTCAATTCCATGCACAGTTCCTTTTGGAACGAAATTATGTTTTGGGCAAGCAATAAATATATTTGGATACCTCTCTATATTTATATTGTTTGCCTTATTTTCAAAAGATACAAAAAAAAGGCATGGGGAATACTTTTATTCATCATTATTACCGTTGTATTAACCGATCAAATATCTGCCAGTATTATTAAAGATAATGTTCAACGTTTGCGACCTTCGCATAATCCGCAATTTGAACAAGTCATTCATCTAAACAAAGGAATAAAAGGAGGTAAATTCGGGTTTGTTTCATCTCATGCTGCCAATGTTAGCGGATTTGTCACCTTTCTGTTTTTTATTCCTGTTTTTCTAAAACGAAAATACTGGTATGTACTTTTATTTTGGGCGTTACTAATATGTTATAGCCGTATATACAACGGATTACATTATCCTGCCGATGTATTGGGTGGAATAATTTTAGGTTTTTTTATTGGATGTTGTACAAGTTATGCAACAAAAATTGTAATTTTGAAAAATAATTTATCGAAAAAGAACACTTAAAAAATTTTATTTATGGAAATAGTACATGTATCTGCATTAGAAATTTTGGATTCTCGCGGAAATCCAACAGTTGAAGCATCTGTTATATTGGATGATGGTTCCATGGGTAATGCCATGGTTCCCAGTGGCGCTTCTACGGGCGAACGGGAAGCCACCGAACTTCGCGACGGCGATAAAAAACGTTATGGCGGTAAAGGTGTTTTAAAGGCAGTTAATAATGTAAATACCACCATTGCTGACGAACTGCTCGAAGGGTATTTTCAAAATCAACGCGAACTGGACAATTTTTTAATTGAATTGGACGGAACTCCTAACAAATCTAATTTGGGAGCCAATGCTATACTTGCCGTTTCTATGGCATTTGCACGTGCAGCCGCCAACAGCAGGCAACTGACCCTGTATGAATATTTGGGAGGTATAAATGCACATATATTGCCCGTTCCCTGCATGAACATTATCAACGGTGGAAAACATTCCGACAACAATGTCGATTTTCAGGAATTTATGATTGCACCTCATCATGCCGATTCATTTACCGAATCTATACGTATGGGAATTGAAGTATTTCATGTATTAAAAGAAGTGCTCAATAAAAAAGGCTATTCCACAGGCGTTGGTGATGAAGGTGGTTTTGCACCCAATTTAAAATCAAACGAGGAAGCCATGGAAGTTATTCTGGAGGCAATTACCAAAGCCGGATTTAAGCCCGGTACCGATATCAGTATTTGCCTTGACCCTGCTGCCAGCGAAATGTGGGAAAAAAACAACTACGTAATGTTTAAAAGTACAAAAAAAATAATGACCAGCGATGAAATGATTGCCTTGTGGAATAAATGGGTTAAAGATTATCCTATTATCAGTATTGAAGACGGTTTGGCTGAAAACGACTGGGATGGATGGAAAAAATTGACAACCTTGCTCGGGAATAAAATAGAACTGGTAGGCGATGACCTTTTTTGCACCAATTCTAAAATTCTGGCCAAAGGAATAGAAAATAACGTGGCTAATTCTATTTTAATTAAATTGAATCAAATAGGAACCGTAACCGAAATACTGGATACTATTGAATTATCTTTTAGAAACAATTACAATATTTTTGTATCTCATCGAAGTGGCGAAACTGCCGATACATTTATTGCCGATTTGGCGTTAGCCACTGGTGCAGGTAAATTAAAAACCGGCAGCGGTTGCCGTAGCGAACGTATTGAAAAATTTAATCAATTGATGCGTCTCGAAAACCTTTTGGGAAATACCGCTAAATTTGCAGGAATAAAAGCGTTTAAAAATCAATAACCATTTTCTAGTTTCTTATATGACCAACTTCCATTCATATTGAAACCCATGAAAAAGTGGTATTCATTAATCTTGCTTATAGTTTTGTTTTCGTGTAAGAAAAAGGAAGAAGATTATTTGATTTCAGGAACAGTGTTTAATCCCGAATTAAATCAGTCCGTATCTCAAATGCAAATAAGTTTATGGGGAACTACTGTTAGCAACGGTTCTATTCAAAATCAATTTTCACAATTAGCGTCTGTACAAACCGCTAGTGATGGCTCTTTCAGTTTTAAATTCAAAAAATCTGTCTATTCCGCTTTAAAATTAGTATTGTATCGAAGTGATTATTTTCAGCAAGAAACAGCCATTAATCCCGATAACCTGTCACCAGGAAAGGAATATAAAATGACTATCCAGTCACACGCACTGGGCTGGATAAAAACTACTATTCAAAATACCGGTACGCAACACGATGCCGATAATGTTTATTATAAATTATCATTGCCTTACACTTCCTGTACTACTTGTTGCAATACCAGTGCACAAAACTTTTCAGGAGCAAGTGTCAATACATCATGGACATGTAATGTTTATGGTGGCAGTAAAATTACAATTCAATGGATTTATACTTACAACACCATTAATCAGTCTCATTTTGACACACTACTTGTTCCTGTAAACGATACACTCGCCTACCCTATTTTCTATTAATGCTCAACCACTAAACCTATGAACTATTACTCGTTGTCAAATTATAAAAACAACTGATACCAAGTTGCGTTCTAATATACAATATTAAGATTTGGAAAATTTGTATTTTTTAAAACCGCAAAGAACGCAAAGAAATAGATATCAATACTTTGCGACCCTTGCGCCTTCTTAGCGAACATTGCGGTTATATTATTATTTGAATTTTTATACCGATATGCATTCAAAAAATTTAATCGGTATAATATCAAGTAAGCATTCAAATTCGGTTTTTAACCTCTTTGAATGCAACTTGGTATGAGTAGTAGATTATGCGAGAAAGGTATGGATTAACTCTGTTAAAATAAACCTTGTTCATGTTTTTTTCTCAAAACAGCAAGCATATCTTTTACCATGGCATCCATATCATAATCGGGTTTCCATCCCCATTCTTTACGTGCAGCACTGTCGTCAATACTCATAGGCCATGAATCGGCAATGGCCTGTCTAAAATCGGGTTCATACGAAATAGTAAATTCAGGAATATATTTCTTAATATTTTCTGCCAGCATTTTAGGGTTAAAACTGAAAGCAGCCAGATTGAAATCGCTATGATGTTTTAATTTAGAAAAATCTGCCTGAAATAAATCAATAGTAGCCTTTAAACAATCGGGCATATACATCATTGGTAACATGGTATCTTCCTTTAAGAAGCATTTGTATTTTCCATATTTAATAGCATCATAAAAAATAGCCACTGCATAATCGGTAGTACCGCCACCCGGCAATGTTTCGTTGCTAATGATGCCGGGATATCTCAGTCCGCGTACATCGAGCCCATATTTGCTAACATAATAGTCGGCCAGTAATTCTCCAGCAACCTTTGTAATTCCATACATGGATGTAGGATGCAAAACCGTTTCCTGAGGCGTATTTTCACGGGGTGTGGTTGGTCCAAATGCCGCAATGGAACTTGGATTTAACACCTGTTTTAGTCCTAATTCGCGTGCTATTTCGAGTATATTGATTAACCCGTTCATGTTTACATTCCAAGCATGCATCGGATTCTGTTCACCTACTGCCGAAAGAATTGCTGCCATGTTAATAATAGCATCGATATTATATTTTTTTACTACTTTTACAATCTGGTCTTTGTCCAAAGCATCCACTATTTCAAATGGACCTGAGTTTAAAAGTTTTTCAGATGGTTTTGTTTTTCTTCCACCAGCAACTACATTGTCGTTACCATAAATTTTTCTTAATGCAAGGGTCAACTCCGAACCAATTTGCCCTGCGGAACCAATAACTAAAATTCTCTTTATCATAATAAATTATTTTTGGCAAAAATATGTATAATTATAATTCTTCCAAATGTTTTTTTTCAGGTGAAAAAAATAAAAGTACTCCTAATAACTGATTTTTGAAAATTCTATGAATTAATACCGACTTGCTAACCAGTTCATTAAAAACAATTCGCTTCGCTTTTGTTTTAAAACGGTTAGTCTGTCGGTATCCCGTCTCGTCATTATTGACGAGATTAGAGTTTGACGGGACAAAATTCATTTCATTCTTTTGTTAGCGGTTTGGTATAATCTGTTTTTCCCTGCTTATTGCCTCTTCTATGCGGTGAAATCCTTCATAATAAACTAATTTCGTTAATTCATATTTTGTCGTAAATGAGCCGGGATGAATAGTTACACATTTTTTAATGTATTGCAACCCGTATGGACTATCAAAAGACACTGAATAATACAGATTCATATTATTATATATGCACCCCAAAACGTTTTGGTTTGATATATCTATTTAATAAAGGTGTTACAGCGTTCATAATTAAAATAGCAAAGGATACGCCTTCGGGATATGCACCCCAAATACGAATAAGTACAGTTAATAATCCACAACCAACACCATAAATCAATTGTGCTCTGTGATTAACAGGTGAAGTAACCAAATCGGTTGCCATAAAAATAGCCCCTAACAATAATCCACCTGCCAACAAGTGAAAAACAGGGTCAGCAAACTGTTCAGGATTTATAAGCCATAAAATACCTGTAAATATAAAGACGGTAAGAATATAACTGACAGGAATATGCCAAGTTATAATGTTTTTTAAAAGCAAATAAATGCCCCCAAGAATAAGAACAATTGCCGATACTTCGCCCAGAGAGCCACCCATATTTCCTATAAACATATCCATATAGGAAGGCACGTTATACATGAGTTGTTGAATATTATCACCATTTTTTAATCCTTCTTTTATAATTCCCAAGGATGTTGGTCCTGTAATCACATCGGCATATTTAATAGATAAAGGCACTGCCATGGGCCATGTAGTCATTTCAACGGGAAAGGAAATTAAAAGAAATACACGTCCTACAAGTGCAGGATTAAAAATATTTTTACCCAATCCACCGAAGGTCATCTTAGCCACACCTATAGCAACCAGACTTCCTATAACCATTTCCCACCATGGGAGTGAACTGGGCACGTTGAATGCAAGCAGCATGCCCGTTATAACTGCCGAGCCGTCTTTAATGGTTAATTCTTTTGATTTAAAAACAAATCGTTGTAAAAGAAATTCAAATAAAACGCAGGATACAATCGATACGAGTGTTATCATTAATGCTTGCCATCCAAAATAATAAATGGAAACCAGAAATGCAGGAATGAGGGCATATACAACATTCCACATCATCTTAGAAACATCTTGCCTTTCGTGAATATGAGGCGAACCGGAAATAATATACGTACCCATTGTCAATTCCCCTTCTGTTTGTTTTTTTGATTTATCACATATTTACCCAAGCGAATCATGTCAAGCAAGGGTCTTCCTGCCGGACATGTGTATTGACAAGAACCGCATTCAATACAATTACGAATAAGTTCCCTTTCTGCCATTTCCCAGTTCTCATTTTCTACTGTTTTTTCAAGCAGCACAGGTTCAAGTCCCATACAACAAACAGCAATACATTTACCACATCGAATACAATTATATACGGGTACACGATGGCTTTCAGCATCACTTAATACAAGTATTCCTGATGTGCCTTTGGTAATAGGTACATCAGCAGAAACCAATGCCTTGCCCATCATAGGTCCACCATTAATTATTTTTGCTGCGACATCGGATAATCCGCCACATTCGTTTATAAGTGTTTGAATAGTAGTACCTATGCGAACAAGAAAATTACCTCCATTAGGAAATTGTTCGCCACTTATGGTAATGATGCGTTCAATTAAAGGCTTATTAAGTTGAACTGCTTCGTAAACAGCAAAAGCAGAGCCTACATTTTGAACAATGCAACCTACTTCTATGGGTAACTTACCCGATGGAACTTCACGATTTATCAATGCCTTTATCAATTGTTTTTCGGCTCCCTGTGGGTATTTTATTTTTAATGGCTGAATAACTATCCCTTTATAATTGGCAGAAAGTTTTTCCAAATGTTCGATAGCATCGGGCTTGTTGGCTTCAATCCCTATAATGGCTTTTTGAACATCCAATGCTTTCATTAATATTTGAGTACCTATTAATATTTCGTCTCCTTTTTCAAGCATCAATCTATGGTCGGAAGTTAAAAATGGCTCACATTCCACGCCATTAATAATAAGGTATTCTGCTACCTTATTCGGGGGAAGAGTCAATTTGACATGGGTGGGAAAACCGGCACCACCCATACCCACTATGCCTTTATCTTTTATACGTTCAATGATTTCTTTTTTTGAAAGTGAAATGTCGGTTATTACTGAATGAGGTTGAATAATATTTTCATCCCATTCGTCTGGTTCAGATTTAATAATGATGGCTTTTTTATTATAACCGCTACTATCTACCCATTCATCCATTTTTTCAACAACACCCGTTACGGAAGCGTGAAGATTGGATGAAATAAAATCTTCGCCTTTGGCTATTAATTGTCCTGTTTTAACATGGTCGCCTCTTTTTACTATTGGTACGGATGGTGTTCCAAAACTTTGAGATAAGGGTAATATTACACGTTCCGGAATAGATGCGGTTTTTATAGGTTTATCTGCTGTATATTTTTTTTCTTCCAATTCAATTCCACCAATGGAAAATGTTTTTAACCGTTTCATTTCAATTCTTCGTTTTTTTCTGAATAGATGACTTCTGTTTTATTCACCGGAAAATTTATTTCCAAAATGGATTCGGAAGGACATTCGGTAACACACTTGCGACACAATTCACATTTTTCAAAATCAATATATGCCAAATAGTCTTTTAAGGTTATAGCATTGTATGTGCATACCTTAACACACTTGTTGCAACCTATACATGCTACCTGACAATTTTTTTGTGCCACGACTCCCTTTTCCTTATTATTACAGGCAACAAAAATGCGTTTATTGTCTCTACCTTTGTTTCTTAATTCAATAATGCCACGTGGACATGCCTTTACGCAAGTTCCGCAAGCAGTACATTTATCTTCAATTACCACGGGTAAGCCTGTTTTAGAATTCATATACATGGCATCGAACGTACAAACCCTGACACAATCGCCACCACCAATGCAACCATAAGCACATCCGTTTTCGCCATGAAACAAATTGTTTATAAAGGTACAACTGGACGTACCTTCATATTTTATTTTTAATGAAGCATGCGCATAAGTTCCATTGCAACGAACGACGGCTATTTGTGGTGCTTTTTCATTTGCTATAATGCCAAGTATGGAAGCAATTTTTTTAGCAACTTCATTGCCACCCACAGGGCAATACAGATTTTCCATATTTCCGGCTTTTACTATGGATTCAGCAAAATTTCTACATCCAGCAAAACCGCAGCCACCACAATTGGCACCAGGCAATATGCCTTGAACTTCGTCTATCTTTGGGTTTTCAATTATCTTAAATTTCTTTTCAACAAAAAAAATAATGATTGCAAAAAACAAAGCAATACTGCCTAATGCGATTACTGCATATAATACAATTTCGTTCACGAAGTCTTTTTAATACAACGGCAAAGTTATACAATTTTAATTATTGTTCATCAGAAATTTTTAACCGTATCATTGCTCAAATGCAAACTGAATTATATTGGCACCCATTTTCAACGCAGCAATATGCTTTTCTACAGGGTCATTATAAACTTCCGTATCTTCCCAACCGTTTCCCAAATCTGTTTCATAAGAATAAAAACAAACCAAACGTCCTTGATAAAAAATACCGAATCCCTGAGGTGCCTTATCGTCGTGCTTATGAATTTTGGGCAATCCATTAGGAAAAGAAAATTTTTGATGATAAATGGAATGTGAAAAAGGTAGTTCCACAAAATCAGTTTCTGGGAAAACTTTTTTCATTTCGCGTCGAATAAATTCATTTAAGCCATAATTATCGTCCACATGCAAAAAACCACCCCCCGTGAGATAATTTCTCAGGTTTTGTACTTCCTGCGGAGAGAAGACCACATTGCCATGACCGGTCATGTGAATAAAGGAATAATTGAAAATATCGGGGCTGCCCACTTCTACTACAGCCGGTTCAAGATTAATATTTGTTCCTAATTCCTGATTGCAGTATTTTATAAGGTTGGGCAATGAAGTAGGATTGGCATACCAGTCGCCACCTCCATTGTATTTTAACAGAGCAATTTTTACCGACGTTTGTCCACACAACGACAACGTAAAAAACAATAACAATATCAGGCTACTACTTTTCATAACGATAAATAATTATGGTTTGATTTTTATTGTGCTTGTTCAAAAAGTGCATGACTTTGTCCACCATTCCGGGATATATTACTGTATCCTTTACCAAATGAGGATATATTAATTTTATTGAATCAAGACGCTGAGGCAAATTTTCTTTTTCAAAAAACAATACATATTCAGGAAGTGCTAATGGGTGTTTTTCATTCAGAATAATATATCTATTTACAGAATTTTTTCCTGAAACATAAAAGTAATGACACCATCGCTGCAAATAAAAGCGTGGGATTATAGGTGCTGCATCATGGTTTTTATCGTCAATAAAAAGATTATGAAAGGGTTTATCTTTTAGGTATATCATGGCTTCTACATACGAGCGTTTGGAATACATTACCGTTAACGGTATGAGTAAAATAAAGTTTATAACGATAGAAAAAATAACAAACCCACGAAACATCCTTGCTTTGGAGTAACAAAATTTAGATTTCTCTTTAAATTCAAGCCAGCCCATAGTACCCTGAATAATTAATAGGGGTAAAATGGGTAAAATAAAACGTTCCTGTCGATTGGGGAAATAAGTATGAAATAACAGAAACAATAATGCGGGTAAAAATAGAATTAAATATTTTCTATATGTCTTTATCCATCCCCATAAAAGCATAAAACTTGCAGGTGGCACCAGCAGTCCCATTATCAACAATAAATAATTGTACCAGTTTCCACGAAAATAATTATAACGGTTTTCTAAATTGTATCGAACATATTCCGAAAATTCAGCAAAGGGACGATGCCAGATAATTATATCGGTAACACCTTGTAACAGCACAAACGAAGCCACAGCACCCAAAGAATAAAAAACAAATGCTTTCCATTTTTTATTTAATAGTAATGCCATGGCTATACCACCTATTATCAACGCTGTTTGAAAACGAACCGATATTGCCAAACCTCCTATAAAACCTGCCCATATCAATCTTGCTATACTTGTTTTTTCTTCCTTAACGATAAGCCAAATACTCCAAAGAATAAAAGGTATGCATGCAAATTCTACCAACTGATGAACGCTCAACATAGGGAAAAGCCACAATAAAGAAAGAATCCATGCAACAGATTGTGCATAACGTTGATTACTGAGTTTTTTTGTAATTAAAAAACCCCAGTAAACAATTCCCATAGACCACAATGCATGAATAATCCGTACGATTAGTATTTTGATTTGTGCGTTTATAATACCCACACTTTGCAACAAAAAAAACAAAATATAATGCAACCCCACATAAAACAAACTGTGACCCGATGGCGATATTGCCCCGTATTGAGGAAGCCACATATCTTCATCATAATGGTCAACCCATTGTTGCGACTGTTCTATCACAAGATAATGGTCGTCCATCATCAGATAACCACGTGAAAAGATGGCTGCTATTAAACGTACCAGCAAGGCAACCCATAATATAGTTTTAAAAGGGTGTTGAGAATAATAGGTTGAAATTTGCTTGAAAAAATCCTTCATATTATTCAAATCTTATCATCACAGGTTTTACATTCAAAGATGAATTAATAATTTTTATCCAATACAAGCCTTTGTTTTGCTCAGCAGGAATAGAAATTTCATGCTTCAATGGGTCTAAAGAAACAGATTTTACAACTTGTCCAAGTATAGATATTACTTCAATTTCTGCATTATTATCCAAAGGAGCAACGGTATAATTTACAAAAATCATTTTTTTGGCTGGATTGGGATAAACACATAAACTTCCTTTAAAATCTTTGTTTTCTTGAACTGCCGATGGAGTTGGAATAACCTGAATAAGCATATCATCAAAATAAAATCCGTCGTTGGACATATTATAGGAAAAACCACTCACAAGTTTAATTCTCACCTTAATCGTTTGTCCTAAATAATCGTTTAAACTCATTCTTTCCTGAACCCATATACTTCTCATACCATCGTATATAGGTTGATTGAGTGTTGAAGTTATAAACGATGGATTAGTATATTTTCCACATAAGGGATGCCATGTTGAGCCGTTGTCGGTAGAAACTTGAACTTCAACATAATCAACTAATGGCTCTATATCCCATTTTGTCCAGAATGATAATTCTGCATATACTGCATTGGCTAACGATACAGTTTGATTCTTTGTTATAGTGCGGGTTGAATTTTCGGGATAATCACCATTGGGCGAATCGGTAATACTTTTGGGTGCAGAATGATAAGAGGAGGTAGTAGTTCCCCACGTAGTTGAAGTCCATTGCGAAATGGTACTTCCATTATCTGAAAACAATGTCTGTGGAATACCATGTACAACCGAAAACGTATCGCTGTAATAAATGCCCTGTAAAGTTTCTACCTTGTAAACATATTGAAGTACAGTTCCGGGTTGTGTACCAGTATTCACCTGAACTTGAAAAGAATCGGATACTTGTTGTAAAAATGACAGGACTGAATAAGTTTTGGGTGGTGTAACACATTGCAGTTCGAAAGAAACAGGAATCAGTGAAACGGTAAAATCGGCAGGTGTTCCTAACCCAACATTATACAAATAGAATTTTAAATAATTACCTGACTGAATAAATCGTGAACTGCTATCACTCAAATCTGCATATTTCAATGCAAAACGTGCAATATACAAATTCATTTCCATAAAAGTTTTGGCAATAGTTTCTATACGGTTGGAAGCAGGATAAAATCCATCGTTTACATTTCCCGACTCGGGTGAAAAAGCAAAAATTTTTGGTTTAGTGGTCAGGTCTCCATAAGACCAGTCAAACGAGCCACCGTTGGCATTGTATCCAAGTCCTTGCATACACGTTCCAAAAAAAAATCCGTTCATGCGTGTCATTAAGGTAGCATACGCACGAAAGGTGTTATCGTCTGGTGTAATAGAATCGGCAAAACCCCAAGGGTAGAGTAAAACATTACTGTAACAGTGGTAATCAATAATCAATTTGAATTGCTTGGTTTCGATAAACGATTTTATGGCTTGCGTTTCGGCTTCGGAAAAACCAGCAATACCTCGGTACGTTTCATCTTCTATATTGGGTGATGAACCCGAATTATCATAACCCCATTTATATCCATAATTGCGATTCAAATCAATGCCATAGTTGGAAGCACCTGTTTGGCGACAATTTTTACGATGCATGCCACCTCCATTAGGATTGGTAGATTTATTCAATTCATACCCATCGGGATTGACACAAGGAATAAAGTAAAGTTCAAGATTATCCATCAAATACCTTATATTGGCATTAGTTTGATAATTTTCGAGCAAGTAATACATATAGAAAAATAGTTGCTGCATCCCCATTGGTTCACGGGCATGCGTAAGACCTGAATATAAAATTTTGGGTTCATTTTCATCGCTCTGAACGTTGTTTGATATTTTTACATACCACAAATTTCGTCCTTCAATGGTTGTTGGGCTTAGTGCTTGTTTAACCGATACTAAATTTGGAAAACGCTGATGCATGCTATCCAATTGTGCCATTATTTCCTGATAGGAATAATATCCGCCTACCGAACCGTGTGAAAAATAATGAGGTGTTGGATATTTATCTAAAAAACAGGCATCTTTTATGTCTTTTTTTTTAACAGGTAGAGAATCTTGCGATTTCTTATTTCGTTCTTCATAAAATTTAGAAACATCGTCTATAAGAATTTCTACCTGAAAACCATTTAAACGCAATTTTTCTATATCGCTGGACGAGTATTCTCCAATAATAAATTTATTTTTCTGGATATAACTTCCATCTATGGGAATACCTAACGACGCAATTTTTTGAATATCGCTTAACGTAGTTATATAAACCTTAACTTTTGAATAAGTAGTTGTTTGTGCATGAATAGTTGTGCATATAAACAAAATGGTTACCACAACCACAAAACTTTTCACTGCCTTCATAAAAAATTTTTATAAAGGTAAGGAATTATTAACGAATAGATGTAAAAAAGTCAGTAATTTTTTAATAGAAATAAATATGGAATACTATTTCTTATGTCTAAAAATGTAACGGGTAATAAAAATACCAACGCCATCTTCTTTACCGGCATCGCTTTCAACACCACTAGCAACAAAAGTTAATTCCCAGCCTTCGGCTACCATGGCATTAATTTTAGAAGCAATCACGGCATCGTTGGAGGCAATATTCTGAAAATTAATTCCAACCATACTGTAAAAATTCAACAATTTTGTCTCATCAAAATTATCAATTTTTATTTCACTGCGGTCAATATCACCCTGTTTACTGTCTTTTCCTCCAGTGCGGGAAGTAGTAAAAGTTTTGTAGTCAACATTTTGCTTTACACAAAGCATACGGGAACGTCCAACACCACCCGGAACAATAGATTCAATAGTTGATACCACAGCATATTCATACTGTTGTGCAAACGCAATAATGCCTGCAAAAATAAAAACAGCACTTACCAATAACTTTTTCATAAAATAAAAATTTTAATTAAACATGCGGCAAAAATACATAATATTTAATTCTAAGAAAAATTATAATTCAGCAATAATAGTTCTATTACCTTTTACTTTTTGATTCAGGTGAACTTTAACATCGGCGTTCAGTGGAATAAAAATATCTACACGTGAGCCAAACTTAATAAATCCGAGTTGCTGTCCCTGTTCACATTCCATTTCTGTTAATTTGTATGTAACAATACGGCGAGCAAGTTTGCCGGCAATTTGTCTGATTAGTATTTCTTCATCGTGTATTGTTTTTACAACGGTAGTAAAACGTTCATTTTCTTCGGATGCTTTTGGTTTCCATGCAACGACATATGTTCCCGGATGATATTGAGAATAGGAAACCATGCCACTAACGGGAATCCAATTGATATGTACATTCAGTGGGGACATAAAAATGGAAATTTGAATGCGCTCATCGTTAAAATATTCTTTCTCAAATGTTTTTTCAATAACGACCACTTTGCCATCAGCAGGAGCCAATATTTGTCCATGTTCTCCAAAAGTCATTCG
Organism: uncultured Bacteroidales bacterium; assembly: GCA_964431135.1. GTDB lineage: Bacteria > Bacteroidota > Bacteroidia > Bacteroidales > GWA2-32-17 > Ch61. Next base: position 29,216 of record CAYSIN010000014.1, on the reverse strand, counting down.
CTGAGGTACACGAAAAAAGAAAATAATAATTCCCCATAGTAATAATGATATTATAGCCAGAACAAGATTAAACCAAAACCATTCGGGAAAAATATTTCGGAAAGTTAAATTGACCAAAAGCAAGAGTATTCCTGAAATGGCAATAAATTTAAGTCCTTCACGATGTATTTTAAATAAAAGAATATGTTTAGCGTTATTTTCCATTTCAAGGTGCAAAAATAAAAAATTAAAAACACATTTGCAAATAAATAAATGCTATGGGTGCCGAAAGAAATACGCTGTCAAACCGATCTAAAATACCACCGTGCCCGGGAATAATTTTACCACTGTCTTTAATATCAATACTTCGTTTAAACAATGATTCTACCAAATCGCCCATAGTGGCTGAAAAAATAACGATAATGGTCAGTATCATCCAATTATACCACGACAAAATATGAAACACATAAGGGAAAAAGTATGAAATAGCAACGGTAACGATGGTTCCGCCTATAAGACCTTCCCATGATTTTTTGGGTGAAATGCGTTCAAACAAACGATGCTTTCCAAAAGATACACCAAACAGGTAAGCCATGGTATCGTATATCCAAATAATGCAAAAATAACCTAAAATTATAAAGGGGGAATATACAATAGTTCGTTCAGGATTAAAGAATAGCACATCGCTTATAAAGCCTTCATAATTTTGAATATCCAGATTGTTTGAATTTAAAAGGTCTTGTCGTTCAACAAAAACAAAATAGTTGAGCAAGGCGATAGGCACAGCAATATAAATAAGGGCAAGCAAACTGAAGGCTATATTGTGCATGGGTTTTTTCTGATATCGAAAAAGTTCAATAACAAAGAGCATGAAAATTAAAGGAATTACGAAAATATAAAACCAACGACTTTCTATCATGTTCAATGCAATAAAAAATTGAAGTGCAAATATTACTAAACCAATTAACACAACATATAAATAGGGAATGTATATATGTAATTTTTTGGCAAACGAAGAAAATTCATACATTGAAAGTACAATAATAATAGACATCAACAGAAAGAAAGTAATGCTTCCCATATAAAGCATACCTACCATAAGCAGGACAAAGACTATTCCGCTTAGCGTTCGTTGTATAAGATTATTAAAAGTCAATGTTCATTCCTTTCAACAATGTTTTTGCTGTATTAATCATTTCAATGGGCACAAATATTTCGTATTCTCCGAGTAAAAAGGAACTGTCTTTTTTGTTTATTACGGTAAAAGGGATATGGTCTTCTTCTAGTTCTGCTTTTATGGCTTCAAGTTTTACCTCATCACGGCATTCCATCAATAAAACCCAATTTTCATTTTTTTTCTTCATTTTTTTCAATAGGATTTATGTTGTTTTCAGTATTACCATTATTTACTATTTCCTTTTCTTCTGTATAAAATGGACGTTTGCCAAAAATAGTTTCTACATCTTCTGAAAATATTACTTCGCGTTCTAGAAGCAGATTTGCCAGTTTATCCAAACCTTCTCGATGTTCCATTAAGATTTTTTTGGCACGCTCAAACTGTGTTTCAATAATATTTTTTACTTCATTGTCAATGGTCTCGGCTGTTTTTTCGCTATATGGTTTAGAAAAGAAGTAATCTGTTTGTCCACTGCTATCATAAAAACTTGTATTGCCTAGTTTATCGCTCATACCAAAATAGGCAACCATGGCATATACTTGCTTTGACACACGTTCCAAATCGTTGAGGGCACCCGTCGAAATTTTTCCGAAAACCACTTCTTCGGAAGCGCGTCCTCCTAGTGTAGCACATATTTCATCGTATAATTGTTCTTTGGTTGAAATTTGACGCTCTTCGGGGAGATACCATGCTGCACCCAAACTTTTGCCACGTGGAATAATGGTTACTTTTACCAATGGACTTGCATATTCTGTAAACCAACTTACGGTAGCATGTCCTGCTTCATGAAAGGCAATAATTCTTTTTTCTTGTGGTGTAATAACTTTGCTTTTACGTTCCAATCCGCCAACAATACGGTCTATAGCATCCAAAAAATCTTGCAATTCAACAACTTTCTTCTCTTTGCGTGCTGCAATTAAGGCTGCTTCATTGCATACATTGGCAATATCTGCTCCACTAAAACCAGGTGTCTGTTTGGCAAGAAACAGTATGTTAAGTTTTTCATCATATTTAATAGGTTTCAAGTGAACTTTGAAAATATCTTCCCTTTCCTTTAATTCGGGCAATTCAATATGGATTTGTCTGTCAAACCTACCTGCACGTACCAAAGCACGGTCTAACATATCGGCTCTATTGGTAGCAGCAAGTATTATAACGCCAGAGTTGCTGTCAAAACCATCCATTTCGGTTAGCAATTGATTAAGGGTATTTTCACGTTCATCATTAGAGCCAAAATTCGGATTTCGTCCACGCGCTCTGCCTACAGCATCAATTTCATCAATAAATACAATACATGGTGCTTTTTCCTTTGCTTGTTTGAATAAGTCGCGCACACGCGAAGCCCCAACTCCAACAAACATTTCCACAAAATCAGAACCCGAAATGGAGAAGAAAGGGACGTTGGCTTCGCCCGCAACGGCTTTTGCCAGCAATGTTTTTCCCGTACCCGGGGGTCCAATAAGCAATGCACCTTTTGGAATTTTACCACCCAGTTCTGTATATTTTTTTGGATTTTTTAAAAACTGAACTATTTCCTGCAATTCTATTTTTGCTTCTTCCAACCCTGCTACATCGTTAAAATTTGTTTTCACCATCGATTCCTTATCAAATACTTTGGCTTTAGATTTCCCAATATTAAATATTTGATTTCCACCACCAGCACTTTTAGACATTCTTCTAAACAGAAAGACCCAAATTAATATTAATATAAGTGGGAAAATAATCCATGTTAACAAGTCACCAAAAACATCTTTTCTTGTTTCTGTTTTTAACACAACACGCTGTTCGGGTGGAGTACCTTCCTGTATTTTATCAAGATTATTCTGAAAAGCGTCCAACGAAAGAATATTCAATACAAATTGTGGTTTGTCAGCAGTATATCCCTTTTCGCGAAGACCTTTATATTTATCACTTTCAAGGGACTGCTTACGCAAATATATTTCGGCTGTTTCCTTATTTACTACAATAACTTTTTCTACATCGTTTGCCGAAATCATATCTTTTAATTTATAAAGATCAATTTCTTCGGGTTTTTTTCCAAAATCGTAAAACTCAAGAAAAATGAAACTTGCAAAAATCAATGCATAAATCCAATAAATACTAAAATGCAATTTTTTCTTTCTATTTTTATTTCCGTCCATGTAAATTAATTCTCGTTAATAATTCTTTTATGTAATGAAGCATCAGCCCACAGTCCTTCCAAATTGTAATATTCACGTGCCTGTGTTTGCATAACGTGTACTACTACTTGAATGTAATCTATAATAACCCAGAATGCATTTTTTCTTCCTTCAGTAGAAAAAGGTGCTTCCTTTAAGGACTGTTTGGTTTTTATTTGAATATTTTGAACAATACTTTCCAGTTGTGTACTTGAATCGGCACTACATATAATAAAATAATCACACACCCTTGTATCGAATTGAGTTAAATCTATGGTTACAATATCGTTGGCTTTTTTTTCATCCGCAGCCAACACTATTACATCTATAAGTTCACCTATCTGTTTTTTTTCTTTACTCGTTTTTTTTGCCATAGTTATTTTTAAGAGGTGCAAAGATAATATAAATTACTCACTTTTTTAAAAAAACTGATTTTTTACTATACAATATAAATAAATATTCTTATACCTTTACCACGCATAAAAAATCATTTTTAATAAAATTAATTATATGAATATCAAATATATATTATTATGGATACTTTAAAAAATACCATTGAATTAGAAAGTGCTGTCATAAAATTTGCCGGTGATTCGGGCGACGGCATGCAACTAACAGGCACCTTATTTGCCGATACGGCTGCTTATGACGGAAACGACTTAACAACGTTTCCCGACTACCCTGCCGAAATTCGTCCTCCTCAAAATACCATTGGCGGTGTATCGGGTTTTCAAACCCATATTGGCAGTAAAAAAATTCTTACTTTTGGCGATACACTGGATGTGTTGGTTTCTTTGAATCCTGCGTCTCTTAAAGGCAATATGCGATGGACGCAAAAGGATACTATTTTTTTAATAGATGAAAGTGTTTTTGACGAAACAGCACTTGCCAAATCGGGTTATACTTCCAATCCCTTAACTGACGGAAGCATGAAAGACAAAAAAGTTATTACTATTCCCGTTTCCAATTTAATTAAAGAAGATATTAAACATTTGGACATAGATTTAAAATCTGCTTTACGAAGTCGCAATATGTTTATGCTTGGGATTTCGCTTCGTCTGTTCAACAAAAAAACGGATTATGCAGTAAATGTATTGGAAAAAAAGTTTTCAAAAAACAAACAGATTTTTGCATTGAACAAACAAATATTATTGTTAGGTTATTCTTATTACGACAGTTTACCCGAAGATAAAAAATATTCGTTGTTTGTTGCTCCGGCCAAATTGGAAAAGGGCACCTATAAAAATGTGCACGGAAATATTGCTACTGCGTGGGGATTGCTTGCTGCAGCCGAAAGAGCCGACCTTCAATTATTTTTAGGTTCATATCCTATTACTCCGGCAAGTGAAATTTTAGCAGAGTTATCAAAACATAAGTCACTCGGAGCAAAAGTATTTCAGGCGGAAGATGAAATAGCAGGGATATGCTCTGCTATTGGAGCAAGTTTTGCTGGTGCTTTAGCCGCTACATCCACATCTGGACCAGGATTATCCTTAAAAAGTGAAGCACTTGGATTAGCCGTTATGGCAGAACTTCCCTTAGTTGTTGTTGATGTGCAACGGGGTGGACCTTCTACTGGATTACCTACCAAGTCGGAACAGGCAGATTTATTGCAAGCATTGTATGGAAGAAATGGGGAAGCACCTATGCTTGTTATAGCAGCCGATTCGCCAGTAGATTGTTTTTATTCTGCATACATGGCTGCTAAACTGAGTGTTGAACACATGACCCCGTGCATTCTTCTTACAGACGGTTCATTGGGAAACGGTTCTGAACTATTCAAAATTCCCGATATAAATACATTACCCGACATTAAACCTCATTATGCTGACCCCAATAAAAAATACTATCCTTATGAAAGAGATCCAGAAACATTGGCTCGTTATTGGGCAACGCCTGGCACTGAAGGGTTGCGACACCGTATCGGCGGTTTAGAAAAAACAAATATTTACGGTGCTGTTACCACAGACCCCGAAAATCATGAATTAATGGTAAAACTTCGTGCTGAAAAAGTCCAACGTATTGCCGATTATATACCGGAACAGGAAATTTTTGGAAATAAAGAAGGCGATTTGCTGGTTATAAGTTGGGGTGGTACCAAAGGTGTAATTCGCAATTCGGTTATGGAGATGCAAAAAGAAAATAAGAGTGTTAGCCATGCACATTTCAATTATATTATGCCGCTACCTAAAAATACAGCCGAACTGTTTTCTCATTTTAAAAAGATTGTCGTTTGTGAAATAAACAGCGGTCAGTTTGCCGCATACCTGCGTGCTATACTGCCACAGTTCAAGTATGAACAAAAAAATAAAGTACAATCGGTTACTTTTACTATTCAAGAACTTAAAGAAAAATATTATAAACTTTTGGAGGATTAATTTATGTCACCTATTATTAATAGTATTGAACGTTCCAATGTAGAACTATCAAAAGAAGATTTTGCCAGTGGATTGGAAGTTAAATGGTGTCCCGGTTGTGGCTCCTTTGGAATTCTTGCCGCTGTACAAAATGTATTCCCAAAAATAGGATACAAAAAAGAGAATTTTACACTTATTTCCGGTATTGGATGTTCATCGCGTTTCCCGTATTATGTTAATACGTATGGATTTCATGGAATTCATGGCAGAGCCAATGCCATTGCTACCGGTGTAAAAATTGCAAACCCGAACTTGAGTGTTTGGATTACCACCGGTGACGGCGATTCTATGGCTATAGGCGGAAACCATTTTATTCATATTATTCGCCGCAATATGGATGTAAATATTATTGTTTTCAATAATCGTATTTATGGATTAACAAAAGGACAATATTCGCCTACTTCTCCAATGGGAACCATTACAAAAACATCCCCACAGGGAACTATTGAACATCCGTTTAATGCTGGTGAACTGGTCATGGGCGCTCAGGGAACTTTTTTTGCACGTGTACCCGACAACAATGTTAAACTGATGACCGATGTATTATTCGAAGCAGCTAAGCATGATGGCACTTCCGTTGTTGAAGTGCTTCAAAATTGTGTTATTTATAATGACAAGGCGCATGAACAGATTACAGGACGCAATTACAAAGACGAAAATCAAGTCATTCTGAAAAATGGTGAACCGTTGATTTTTGGTGCTAAAAAAGATAAGGGCATCCGCTTGAACGGTACACGCCTTGAAGTGGTAACCATTGGTAAAGACGGTATTACTGAAAATGATTTGATTATTCACGACCAGTATCAACAAGACCCAGGCATTCATTTAATGCTTGCCAAAATGGCACCTCCTCATTTTCCTGTGGCTATGGGAGTTATACGCTCTGCCATGTATCCTACTTACGATGATATGGTTGAAATGCAAATCGCTGAGGCAAAAAAAACAAGCAAAATAAAATCGGTAAACGACTTACTTCATAGTGGCGATACGTTTGAAGTAAAATAAGAATACACATTTTTTTGTGTTAAAAAAATATTTTTTAAAGTCACGTTTTATAAGTAAATTGAATTATAACTTATAGCAAAAAAATTTATACTCCAAAATTAATTTTTTGGCAAAGGCAACATGGTTTGCAATTCTTCTACAAACTTTTTTAATGCTTCATCTACACGATTACGTGCCTCATTGGCTTCGTCGGCTATTTGTTTTAAAGCATCGTATGCTTGTTGCAATTGTTGCATGTCATCCGTTAATTTTTCATTTTGTTGTTTAATCGTATTCCATTCATTGGTCAATATTTCCAACTGATGTAAAAGAGCATTGTTTTTTTCTGTAAGTTCAGTGATATGTAAAATAAGTTCATTCGATTTTTTTTGCTCCTGCTGAAAATCAAGTTGCAATTGTTGATGTTCATTCTTTAAGGTATGGTATTGTATTTTTAAGTTTTCAAGTGATTGTTGTGTTGTTAACAATGCTGCATCCTTTTCAGACATTGTTTTTGATAATTGTCCTTGTTCGGTTGTTTTTTGTTGAAACTGCTCAAGCAATTGATTATAGTCAACTTCCTTCTTTTCCAGAGAAGTTTTCAATTGTTCATTTTCAGTATTTTTCAATTGAATCTGAGATAGAAGTTGATTTTTCTCTTTGGTATATTGTTCAAGTGTCATTTTTTGTTGTTCAAGGGCTGTCGTCAATTTAGATGATAGTTCTTCAACTTCTGTTTTTAATTTGCCTTGTTCAATATTTTTATGTGTCAGCGATTTGTTTAGTTTAGTAGATTTAAAAATATACAATACCACCAATACTAAAAATATAAGTGTTAATGCACCTACTCCAAGTACTGCATATAAATAAAACTTTAATTTTTGTGCTACTGATTGATAATCGGTTTCTACTTTAGCCATGCTTTTTTTGAGTGAATCATTTTGACTGCTGAGAGCATTTATTACTTGAGCATTGTCTAAAAATATTTCATCCAGCAATGCACCATAACGTTGACCAACGGTAGCCGAATCTATTGAAACGGTATCGAGCGTTTGTCTTAGTTGGTTGTATTTATCTTTGTTGACAGGCATGGAATGTGTCCAATTCACGAAAGAACAATACAAAAAACAAAAAAGGAATAATCTTTTTTTCATAGATAAAATTTTAGTGTAAAAGTAAAAAGAAAAATGGAACTAATCAACTTTTTTTTCTTTTTCTTCTTTGTTCAGTGTATTTTTTTGCTGAATATCGAGTACAACAATAATAGCGGTGTATGCCCAGAATAAGGCAGAAAGTTTATCGGTATCAAGGAAATTGTTCATTACGCCGTGTACGTAATAAGTAATCAAGCCAATAATAGCAGAAAGCACTATAATTTTAACATTTTTATCGGTAGAATTTCTATAAAGACGGACAGCATAAAAGATAGTAGTAAATACAAGTGCTAACATAATTAATATTCCCAAAATACCACTTTCGGCTAAAGGTCCAAGATATTCGCTATGAGCGTTTCCTACATCACCGAAATCGGTACTAATAATTGTTTTTTCGTAGGAACGCTGGTAGGGTGCATATTTAAACATATAGGTTCCTGGTCCCCACCCAAACAGGGGTTTATCTAGAAACATACGATAAGCACAACTCCATCGGTTCAAACGCTCCATGTTACTTGCATCGGTAGTGATATTGGTAACGGATGCTATTTGTTCAGAAAAATTACTGGAAGCGTCCTGTTTATTTCTTTCCAATTTCATGATAATTTGAGTCCATAATAATGCCACAATAATTATAGCAGAACCAAGAAAAATCATAATGGTTCGAAACTTAATTCGAAATAGTAATACTACAAAAGCAGCCAAGGCTACTGCCAGACTGACCCATGAAGCACGGGTGTATGAAAAAATTAAACCGGTTAATACTACTAGTAATACAATAAAAGAAATTACACGTTGGTAATACTTGCATTCTTTCATAAATAAAAACCCAATTAAAAAGGGTAAAATCATTGCCAGTGCAGCAGCATAAGCAGTATGGTCGTTGTAAAAAGGTGAAGGTGCACCATTGGCATACTGCTGGTCAAACAATCCGTGCTGATACTGCCTTACCATGGTATAGGCAATCACTATCAATAATGAAAAAACATACAGCCAAATATAGGTATTAATGTTCTTTTTGTCCTTAAACAAATGAGCCGCAAGAATATAAAAACCAACTACAAACCATAGTCGTGCAAAGAAAAACTTTATAGAAACATCGAGCATGGTACTGGTAAAAGATGTAATTAATATCCATGCCAGTTGAATAAAAATGAGGATACTCAGTGGATGTTTCAGAATATCCTTGTCAATATCCTTATTTGTGACCAGTTTTAACAGAAATAATAAAAGAATGCCTACCAATAATGGTTCAGTAGGTAAATACATATTTATGGGTAATCCGGGAACAAACTCACTCAATTGGAGTGAGACAGGGGTCATAAGTACAACAAAAAACAGTAATTTATCTAAAGAGAAAATAGCGACCAGTATAATTAAAAGAATAAATGGAACCAGTAAAAAAATAAACTGATGTTTTGCTATAAAATAAACACACAGTGCCAAAAATAACAAAACAGCCGAATAAATTTTAATAATATCTTTCTTACTCTGATTCAAGAGTGCTGGACTTCTTTTGTTTATTACTTTCTATAATAGCAATAACGATAAGTGATACAATTAATCCACCTGCCAGCGTTAATGCTACAATGACCCATCTCACAGGATATGATTTTTTATCGGCAGGAAAAGGTTGGGTTACCACCTGAGCATAAGTTATGCTCTTATTGTATTCACGAACGGCATTTTCATATAGCCATTTAAAATTGATATATTGTTTACGTGCTTCACAAAGAAGTGAATCCTGATTTTTATATATACCGCCAAATTGTGCCAGATTAGTATAAAGTTCTTTTGCTTTGTTATTACCTTGAAGAATACCTTGGGTAGCAGCTGAACTTTGACTGGCATAATTTAAAATACCATATTTTAACCGCATAGTGGTTAATAAATTTTCGATGCTGTCCATTTCTTTTTCTTTGGTTTTCATAGCATCGCCCATAATATCAATCATCTCTTTCTGCTTATTTCTATATAATTCTGCTACCTTCTGATTGTAAAATTCAATTAACTTGTTAACCATGGCGGCGGCTACTTTTGGATTCTTATCCTGTACTTCAATTTTAATAGATTCGTATTCGGTTTTTGCAATACTTACATTATTATTATATTCATCTAAAAAATAGGTAATAAACAATGGGTCACGACGGTCAAGTTTGTAATCTTTGTCTAATTGAAATGCATTCAGCATTTTAAATTTAATGTCTGTTGATAAGAAAATTTGAAACATCTGTTCGGTTTCCGATTCTTTGGAATAGGTAGAAATATTGGTAGGATAAACAATGGCGGTCGATTTGAATTTGGGAGTAATAACGATGGGAGAAGAAATAAAAACACCTGCTATAATAGAAATAATGCCAATAACAATTAAATGGATTTTCCACTTAGAGACTAATTGCAGCATTTTCTTGTTGTTGAATATTTTTTCCATACCGTCATAATTAAATAATTCATAATTAATAATTTTTTTCTTTATCTGTTTCCATGTTTTGGTTTGGTATTTCCATTGGATATTTTTTTTTTTGACTGAACAAAGCCAGAAGAAACAAAGTTAGCACAAATACAGAAACAATGCCGCCCACTATCACAAGCCATCGGATAGGATAATATTCTTTTTCGGGAATTTGTGCACGGCTAACAATAAATTTATAAGGTATGCTTTGTTCGGCATCTGTTTTGGCTTCTTCATATTTTTCTTTTAATGAACTCAGTCGTTTCGATTCATTTGTTAACAGTTCATCATATGTTTCATAGGCACCACCGTATAAAGCCAATGTTTTTATTTTTTCTTCCAGTGATTTGGCACCTTCCTTATTTCCTTTGGCAATTGCCTGAGCATACGCATCACTGTAAACTTCAGCCTGAGATGCATAATCTACAATTCCCATGGCTCTCAACTTATTCATCGAATCCTGTATGTTATTTATTTCATTTTGGGCATCAGAATATGCTTTTTTTACCACCATGAATGCTTTTTGAGCTCGCTCATGCTTCATATTATTCATAATAGTGTCAGCATAATCAGAAATGGCATTGGCAATTTTTGCCGCAAATGCAGGCTCTTTGTCATATACATCTATTTCTATTGACAAGAATTCGGTTTTACGAAAGGAAATATTGTTACTCCATTTTCGTGCAAGTTTTGTTTTTGGGAATGTGCTACTGGTATCTATTCCATAATGACTGTACAAATTGAGGTGTTGCGTTATCTTATCTTTGATTTCATCGCTATGCAGTACTTGAAGAAAATACTCAACTTCATCGTTTTCACCAAACTTGGTTACGCCTTTGGTACTTTCATTGCTCGATAAGAGGGCTCTACCTGTCGATTCGTTACTTGCAGGAAACAGTATAACCGTTGCACGATATTCGGAAGGTAACAGACAAGCAAGTACAGTAAAGAAAATAAAGGAACAGGCTACTATTATGTAGATAATTTTCTTATTTGTTCTATACAAATCTAATAGCCATGTCGAAGAAAAATAATTATTTGTATTGCTTTCCATTAAAAAAAATTCACGGCAAAATTATAAATAATTCTTTTATCTCGCCAAATTTTTATAAAAAATATATAGAAATTGGCATTTTTGTTAATATCAGTTATTGAATTTTTAAAGTTAACATTAACCGTTAACTTTTTTACTTCAACATAGTTTATACAATTAACGGTGAAATTCAAACCGTGTCGGGGTGAGTGGACTCGAACCACCGACTTCCACGTCCCGAACGTGGCGCGCTAACCAACTGCGCTACACCCCGAATAACCCATACAAAAGTACAAATTGTTTTTATTCCTGCCAAACCATTACTTATATCAAACCACTAATAAAAATTAATGTGATTATTTAGTCGTATAAATACGTACTTATATTTGATTAACTAAATATTTTTAGCATAAATTATCAATCAAAAGTTGTAAATAAGGTTATCCTTGTTTTATACTCTGACAAGTATGTGGATATGGTTGTTTATGAAAGCATTTTAATAACCAACAATGTTACCTGTTGATTTTCATCGCATTGCCAACCACGATATTCGTTTGGTTCATAAAAGAACATGTCACTTTCGTGTGCCAGTGTTTTTGTGTTTTCGGTTAATGCCCATGCTTCACCATCAGCAATATAAAACATAACAGGCATAGGCATTTGATGTAATTCTATTTTTTCACCGGGTTTTAAATGAAACTCAACTATTTCAATGTGAAGTGACGAATATTTCATTTTTGCCGAAAAGGTTACGGGCATTTGTTTTCCTTCGTCCGGTTTAATATATTTCATACATCAGGCTTTTAACATGGTTAATATCATTTTGAATTTTTCTTTAGCAATAACAGCATGTGGCACATTGGCAGGCATAATGATGATATCACCTTCTTTTAGTTCATATTCCATCTTGTTAAGAGTAACGATAGATTTCCCTTCAAGAACCTGTACTAATGCATCAAACGGAGCCGTATGTTCACTTAATAGTTGCTCCTTGTCAAAAGCAAAGAGTGTAATATTTCCGGCATCGTTTTTTTCTACAATTTTACTGACCACTGAACCTGAAGCATATTCAACGCTTTCTTTCAGATTATATACTTTCGATTTTTCAAAAAAGTTTTCCATAATTTTTACTATTAAAGGAAGGAAGATTAATTCTTCTTTCCTGTTATTTACTTTAATTTAAAAACAATTTCATGTCGTCATCTACATTGGTAATTCCACTGATTCCAAATTTTTCTACTAACACTTTAATTACATTAGGTGACAGAAATCCGGGTAACGTTGGACCAAGGTGAATATTTTTTACTCCCAAATACAGCAACGCTAATAAAACGATAACGGCTTTTTGTTCATACCATGCTATATTATATGCAATGGGCAGTTCGTTGATGTCGTTCAGTTTAAATATTTCTTTTAGTTTAAGTGCTATTATGGCAAGCGAATAGGAATCGTTACATTGTCCAGCATCAAGTACACGTGGAATGCCATTAATATCGCCCAGTGGCAATTTATTGTATCTGTATTTTGCACAGCCAGCCGTTAAAATAACGGTATCCTTTGGTAATTTCTTAGCAAATTCGGTATAATATTCACGGCTTTTTAAACGACCATCGCAGCCAGCCATGACAAAAAATTTGCGAATAGCACCCGATTTTACTGCTTCCACTACCTTATCTGCCAATGCGAATACCTGTTCGTGTGCAAAACCACCTACCAATTCACCTTTTTCCAATTCAACAGGAGGTTTGCAATGTTTGGCATGTTCAATTATTTCTGAAAAATCTTTCATGCTTCCCTCTGGTCTGTCAGAAATATGCTTTGAGCCTACTAAACCCGTAGCACCCGTGGTGTATATTCTATCTTTATAGGTTGCATTTTGAAGCGGTGGCACAATACAATTGGTTGTAAAGAGTATGGGTCCGTTGAATTTTTCAAACTCTTCGCGTTGATGCCACCATGAACTGCCATAATTTCCTACAAAATGTTTATATTTTTTAAAGGCTGGGTAATAATTTGCCGGTAGCATTTCGCTGTGGGTATATACATCAACACCTGTTCCTTCGGTTTGTTTAAGTAAGTCTTCCATATCCCGCAAATCATGACCGGATATAAGAATGGCAGGATTGTTACGAACTCCAATATTAACTTTCGTAATTTCTGGATTCCCGTAATGTGATGTATTAGCCTTATCCAGCAATGCCATGGCTGTAACACCATTTTTCCCTGTTTCTAATACCAATGCAACAAGTTCATCGGCAGATAAACTGTCGTTTAGTGTAGCAGATAATGCTTTTTGCATAAAAGCATACAATTCAGGGTCTTCGTATCCCAAATTAAAAGCATGTTCAGCATAAGCAGCCATTCCTTTTACGCCGTATATTACCAATTCACGCAAGGAACGCACATCTTCGTTTTCAGTACTTAATACACCTACATGAGGTGCTTTTCGTTCCAGTTCCTGCTCGGTAAAGGCATCCCAGCGGGCTGCTTCAGGAAGCATTTCTTCGTTCATCTGAATCCCCTTTTGAGAAAACAACGTTCTGGCTTTTCGCTTCAAGACAAGCCCATCAAAGATACTTTGAATGACAGATTGCTTGTCAAAGTTAGCATTGGTAATTGTTTTAAACAAACTGGTCATTATAAAATGATCCATTTCTGGTGTTGATACACCATTCTTTTTTAATTCGGCAGTATATACCGATAGCCCTTTGCATGTATAAAGCAAAAGGTCCATCATTTGAGCAAGGTCATCAGACTTGCCACATACTCCGTTGACAGTACAGCCTGTTCCTTTGGCTGTCTCCTGACATTGAAAACAAAACATTCCCATAAACTTATTTTTTTTAGTTAAACCATTTAATACATATAATTAAGTATTTGAATACTCAAAAGTACAAACTAATTTTTCCTGAAACAATGATTTTTATCATACTTCATTAAAAAAATTAATTATTTCTATTTAATAAACTGAGAATGAATGATTTTAAAATATCGGTTTTTGAGGAAACAGATAATTTTTCCAATAAGGTTAACGATTGTTGTATATACTGTTGAATAAAATTTAATGTAAAATCTGCTATACCTATTTCATTATACAGGGCTATAACGGTTTCAATTTTTTTAGAAGGAGAAATAAACTGATCTGAGAATATATCTAATAATTTTTTTCTTTGACTTGTGTTAGTTTTTTGAAGTGCGGAAATAAGCAGAAATGTTTTTTTATTATCTACTATATCGCTGCCGATTTTTTTTCCAAATGATGTTACATTTCCAAAGGCATCCAAATAATCATCCTGTAACTGAAAGGCTAATCCAATTTGAATACCGATATTGTACAATTGTTGAATATCGGTAGAAGGTGCCTGTGCCAACTGTGCACCAATTTTTAGGGATGCCGCAATGAGAACAGCCGTTTTTAAACGAATCATATTCATGTATTCTTCAGTGCTCACATTCTTTTGTGTTTCAAAATTCATGTCCAATTGTTGACCTTCACATACTTCAATAGCAGTTTGAGTAAAGGTTTTAAAAACTTCTGACTGAACCATCGGAGGCAAGTCTAAAAAAAACTGAAACGACTTAATCATCATGGCATCACCTGAAAGAATAGCCACATTTTCGTTCCATTTCTTATGAACGGTGGATTTGTTTCGACGTATATCGGCTTTGTCCATAATATCATCGTGTAAAAGGGTGAAATTATGAAACATTTCGAGCCCAATGGCAGGTTTTAAGGCAAATTCTATATTATCCTTATATAAATTATAGGATAATAAAACCATTGCCGGACGAATTCTTTTTCCTGTACCTTCGAGAACATAAGCCATTGGTTCATACAATTCAAACGGAGACGAAGGATAAGATATATGTTTAATCTCGTTATGGATAATTTCCTGAATTTTTTCAATCGACATCATATTCTTCCGGATATTTCATTTCGAACAAACCTTCTTTAATAATTTTTTGAATACCATCTTCCAATGAAAGCAACGGGGTATTAATGAGCGGTTTCATTTTGGTAATATCGGGACGTCGTCCTCTCATGTCGCCTTCTTTGAGTGGTGGGAGAAAAACAAGTTGAGAGCGAGAATTGGTTAAGGAAATAATAGTCTTGGCTAAATCGAGAATGGTAATTTCCTTGTCTCCACCAATATTTACAACTTCATTTATATACATATTGTTTAAAAATGCGTTGATGCATGCGTTTACATTATCGTCCACGTAACAAAAAGTACGTGTTTGCAAGCCATCGCCATAGATTGTAATATTTTCATTTTTTAACGCATGATTAATAAATTTTGAAATAACAAAATGACGACTTTGCTTGGGTCCATAAGTATTAAAAAATCGGAAAATAGTATATTCCAATCCATATTCACGATGATAAGACCTAAGAAAGGCTTCGCCCACATTTTTTACAATGGCATAAGGCAGACGTGAATTTAACGGTGTAGTATCTTCATGTTGAGGAAATTCTACTGGTTCACCATATATTTCGGAAGATGAACTGTAAAAAATGCGTTGTACCCCTGTGTTTTTTGATAATTCCAATATGTTTTTTATACCATCAATATCTTTCAATACGAGAAGAGGATTTTCAATAGTACGTCTAACTCCTACTACGGCGGCATAATGAAAAACATAGTCAAATTTCCACGACATCATGATTTCAGAAATTTCTGAACGGTTGTTAACGTCGGCATGAATAAATCTGAAACGTTCATGGGGTGCTGGCAGTTTTTTTAAATGACCGTTTAAAAGATTATCCACAGCCACAACAAAAAAATCATTGTATTGTAACAGTGTTTCACAAAGTGAACTTCCTATAAATCCTGCTCCACCTGTAACCAAAATTTTTTTCATTACTATATATTTATTAGTACAATATAGGTTTGCTCAAAAATTAACCTTTGGTACTTTTTCGGCACCTTCCGTTGCTTTAAAATAGGCTTTATTTTCAAAATTAAACAGTCCGGCAAAAATATTTCGTGGAAATTTGCGTATGGCAGTATTGTATATGCGTGCGGTTTCGTTAAATTTATTGCGTTCGGTGGCAATGTTGGTTTCTATTTGTTGCAGTTGTTTTTGTAACATCAAGAAATTCTGATTGGCTTTTAAATCGGGATAATTTTCTGATACGGCTAACAACTGACGCAAACTGGTGGTTAAATTTTGCTGTACCTGTTCAAAAGCATTTAACGAGGATTCATCCAGTTTATCGGGCGAAATGGTTAACGAAGTAGCTTTGGCACGGGCTTCGGTTACTTCGGTAAGTGTTTTATTTTCATGAGTGGCATATCCTTTTACGGTAGAAACCAGATTGTTTACGAGGTCGGCACGCTGCTGATACAGATTTTCTACCTGTGCCCACTGAGCATTTACTTTTTCTTCTCGCGAAACCAATCCATTGTAATAAAAATAACCCATCAGCAGCAAAACAATGAATATTACGCCGATAATACCACCTATAAGGGCAAAACCTAAACAGCCTGAACCTTTTGTTTTAAGATTTTTATCATACGACGATAAATTTTCTTGTATATTTTCCATAAACACATTATATTTGCATGAACAAAATTATACATTTTTATGGAAACTACAAAAACTATTTTAGATGTCCTGAAGAAAAACAATAAACCTATGAAAGCAGGAGAAATTGCTGAAATTACCGGTGTTGATAAAAAAGAAGTGGATAAAGCGCTTAAACAATTAGTAAAAGAAGCAAAAATCCATTCGCCCCAACGTTGTTTTTACGAAATAAAAAAGTAATTTTTTGAAATTAAAATTGCTTCATATCAAGGCTGTTAAAAATGTAACAGTTTTTTTACTTTTAGCCCTGCTAATCATCATGGGAGGAGGAGATTTTTTATTTTTTAAACTGGTAGAACATAATTTAAAACACGAAGTTCAAAATCAAATCAAAAAGGGATTTAAAGATGAAGAACTCACATTAATCGAACTTTCAAACGAAAATAAAGATAACATTCGCTGGATTGAATTTCAAAAAGAGTTTAAATATAAAGGCGAAATGTACGATGTGGTAAAAATGGTTCAGAATGGAAATTCAACTTATTTATATTGTTTTAATGATAAAAAAGAAGAAGCGTTTGTTTCATCGTTTTATCGTAATTTAAAAATACGGCTTCAAAAAATAACCAATGTTTATCAGGTTATTTTTATAGTTCCTGTAAATACAGTTACTATAACTTTTACTTCATTCGAAAATAAATTCTTTTATAAAGATTTAAATTTACAACCCATATCTGCAACAGTTTTAGCACCACCTCCAGAAATCAGTTAATTCATTCTAGTGCTTTTTATATGGTATGTAAGATTTTGCTTCTGGTAAAATCCGTACGATATTTTATGAAAGTAAAGTAATTCCATTTTAAAAGGAATTGAATTTATTATTAATTTAAAAATATTAATTTAAAAATGATTATGAAGAAGATTTATATAGCAAATATTATAATGCTGGCGGCATGTTCATCATTGTTCAGCCAGACGACACCTCCGGATACTTCAAAAGTTGTTAAACTGAATGAAGTAGTAGTTTCTGCTACACGCGAAGAAATGAAATTGAAACAAATGCCGGCATCTATTTCTATTATTGATGAACAGCAAATAAATACGATGTCAAAAACCATAGCAGCCGACGAAGTAATGAGGCTTGTGCCGGGTGTAAAAATTGATAATGGCACCAGCGGTTCACGCGTACACTTATATATTCGTGGGCAGGGTGTATTGTCCGAAACAGGATTTAGGGGTATTCAAGTTTTACTGGATGGAATTCCCATAAATCAGCCCGGTGGGTATTGTCCCGATTTGTATGATGTAGATTGGGGAACCGTAAAACGCGTTGAAGTAGTAAAAGGTCTTGCTGCATCTATGTATGGTGGCAGCGGAGCAGGCGGTGTTGTAAACATTGTAACACAAGATGGCGGCGAAAAACCGTTCAACAATTTATTTTATGCATCGGCAGGGTCGGATGGATTTTGGAAAATACTGGAACAAGTGGACGGCACCAAAGATAATTTAAACTATAGGTATTCCTATTCGCATTTGCGAGGCAATGGTTACAGAATTCATCAGGCATACATGGGCGATAATTTTAGCAGTAAACTTAACTGGACGCCGTCTCAGTCAATAAAAATTACACAACTGCTAACTTATACACGCTATTTCAATCAAAACTCCGAAGGTATTAATATAGAACGATACAATAATATTGGTCCCACTGCTGCCAATCCGGATGCCATTCCATACAACGAATTTCATTTAACGCAACGTCTTACCGGAGCCACAACAGCCAGCATGGATATTACCAAAAATCAAAATATCGTATTGTCTGGATTTTTTAGAATGAACAATTATCGTGAAACATCCAACAATGGCGATGACCATAAACCCTACCTCAATCCGGGTACTACCGCTCAGTATAATCTTAATTTTGGTAAGGAAAACCTACTAAATCATGTTTCGCTGGGAGCCGATTTTCAATCACAAGTTATCACAGAACATGAATTTGCAGTTCCCGATGGTGAACATATCAATCGTAATCGCGAAGACAGTCATTTTAGTATGCAATGCTTTGACCTTGATTCCTTACTAATAAATCAAATTATTAAACAACAAAGTTTAGGTGTTTTTTTAATGGATAAACTGGATATCAGTAAAAAACTGTACGTAACAGCAAACGTTCGCTACGATTATTTTCATAGCCAGTTGGATAATAATATTCCAACTCCCGATTCGATCAACTATGCTGGAAAAAAGAATTTTGAAAATGTTACGTATCGCTTTGGTGTAGCGTATGATTTATGCAAGAATGCCAATATTTATGCCAATTACGGAACAGGCTTTTTAATTCCTACTAACGATGAGTTATATAATAATCCCATAACTTGGGGAGGTTATAATTCTACTATTGAACCTACCAAATCGCAAGGCGGAGAAGTGGGTATTAGAGGCAATGCTTTTGATAAACTGAATTATGATATTACTGGTTTTATGATAGATGCTAAAAACGGATTTTATCGGTTTAGCATACCAGGTAGAGGCAACAATACAGCGTTTTTTGGTAACAGAGACGAAAGCAAATGGGGTGCAGAAGTTTATGCGTCATATTCTCCCATTCAACCGTTGAATATTCAAATAGCCTATACGTATTCTCATTTCCAATATAAGAAACATGATAGCGTAAGTGCCCACTGGATTCCTGAATGCCCGCAACATATACTGGCAGGAGAAGTTTCGTATAAAATAAATAAAAACTTTAAATTGACCGTAGGCGTTGAATATCAATCCAAGTGGTATATTCAGGTGGACGATTCTATTTATAATCAGTTTACGGGTGAAAATGGAGTTAAACATAATTCTTGGTATAAAGGATATACTATTGTCGATGCAGGTTTAGTTTATAACTTTAAGGTTGGAAAATTTGACAGCGAATTGAGTTTGTACGCAAAAAATATTTTTAATGAAAAATATTTTGGTTTTATAGAACCCAACAATTGGGACCCAGTTGTGCCCTATAACAGTTATCAACCTGCTCCGGGAAATGAGTTTTTTATTAATTTCAAAGTAAGATTCTAACGCTGATTATTCACCTGTCAATGGTATAGTTGAGACAAGTACGAAAATGTCTGAAATCCTGTCCCGTCTGTTATATCGTTTCGGGACAGGTACTGTTTTTATGGATTATTGTGATTAATCCTGATTGTTTTATGTATAAATATAGTTTTCATTTTTCATAAATACATAGTTCATAATGCTTATAATAGCACGCAGATTTTGCAGATGAAACAGATTTGTACAGATTTATTTTTTATCCAGTATTATCGAAGCGTTGTCTTTTATAATGATTCACAATTTATTTTAAATTTTTAATCAAATTCAATAGAAACAGGGCAATGGTCGGAATGCAAAGCGTCGACATGAATGGCAGCATACTTTATTCTATGCTTCATATTGGTAGAAACAAGATGATAATCGATACGCCATCCCAAATTTTTGCTACGAGCCTGCTGGCGATAACTCCACCAACTATATTGATTGGGATTGTTATTAAACATGCGAAACGAATCGAGCAAACCAAGTTGGATAAAGGTATCGAACCATTCACGCTCTTCGGGCAAAAAACCAGAAACATTCTCATGCTTTTCGGGATAATTGATATCAATAGGCTTATGACAAATATTAAAATCGCCACTGATAATAAGATTGGGTTTTTCGTTAAGCAAATTTTTTATGTACCTGTAAAATGCTTCCAGAAAACTCATTTTAAATTCCTGACGCATATCGCCCATTGTTCCAGAGGGTACATACACGCATACATGCGTAAAATGTTCAAAATCGGTTCTGATGACTCTTCCTTCTATGTCAAACGTAGGAGAGTTAATACCAAACGAAAAATTCATCGGTTTTAATTTAGTAAGAAGAGCCGTTCCGCTGTATCCTTTTTTATCTGCTGAATTCCAAAGGCAATGATAGCCCAGTGTTTCAAATTCGGGAACATTTATTTGGTCGGGGGTGGCTTTTAATTCCTGAAAACAAATCATATCGGGATTTTTTTCTTTCAGCCAGTTTAGTAATCCTTTATTTAAAGCAGCACGTATGCCATTTACATTATAAGAATACAGATTCATATTTTTTTGTGCAAAATTAGTATATTTTTGTAGCCAACGAATGAGCAAAAAAATTTTATGATAATTGCGGGTATTGGCAGTAATGGTGGAATTGGACAAACCACGCTTCTGGCAAACTTTTTTGTTGCCTTGCATGCAAAAAAGAAGAATGTATATTGGGTTTCGCTTTCCAATTTAGTTCCACCACTTTTATTGCATCCCGAAGATAAATGGACAGAAGTAGAAACTATTTATCGTGAAATACCGGTATGGGATAAGCAAACGTGTGCCTTTTGCGATTCGTGTCAAAAAGTTTGCAACAGCGGCGCACTGTCTCGCTATGCTGATTTTTATGTGGTTTACACCGAACTGTGCAATTCCTGTGCTGCCTGTATATATGCTTGCAACAAACATGCACTTAAATTTGACCATAAAAAAATAGGGATAATGGAACAGTACTCCGTTCATCAAAATATTCTCCGAGTTAATTTGCATAATCGCGAAATATTCGGACCATGGCACTTAAAAAAAGCCGTTGAACTGGTTTTAAAAAAATTTCCTGTCGACAGTTTTTTTCTTTTAGACATTCCATCAGGTTTTAGAGAATTATGGGCAGATATGTTTAACCTGTCTGACGTGGTATTGTTTTTTACCAACGATATTTCCATGTGGGAAATGCTCTACAAATCGGTTACCCACGACCAGGCTACTTTTTTGTTAGTAGTAAAAAGTGATGTCTATGATATTTTTTCGGAACGCGGTTTTTCGTTTGCCTTGCCGTTGCCTTATTCCAAAAAAATAAGTGAAGAATCCATTCAGGGTAACATAGTTACCAATAAGCAGTACCAAAATGTTATTCAGGAATTATTTTTATCTATGAATATAGATGTGGAATAATGAAAGAAGTTTTGCTCATATCAGACAAAGGAGGTACCGGTAAAACAACCTTAATGAAAATGATGGTTGAAATTGTTGGAAGAAGTGCGGTTTATGCCGATTGTACTTTTACAAGCACGTGGCACACTTTTCCAGATATAATTCAGGAAGATTTGTACTATTTAGGACAGGAAGCCATCGTAGATGATTTTCTTTGCATTGGCTGTGGCGATTGTGAAGATGCCTGTAATTTTAAAGCAATACACATTATTCATGGACAGGCGCAGGTTGTTCGTCAAAGTTGTACGGGTTGCGGACACTGTATTCAAGTTTGTCCTGCCAACGCATTAACGCTAAAGCAGGTTATTGGTGGTAAAATTATTCAGAAGAACGCCAATGGGGCTATCATTGTATATGGCACGTTGCAATATTATCCTCGCAATGGTATCAGACCCGTACGCATTGTTCGCGATAAGGCAGTGGACGTTATTTTATCTTATCAAAAAAAATTGTTAATCTGTGAAGCCTATCCTGGATGGTCACGTCTTACCTTTTCATTAATTCCTTTTGCCAATATTTTAATGCCCATCGTAGAACCACATCCGCAAGTATTTGAATTTCTGGATAATTTAAAAAACTACCAGCATTCTTATAAAAGCAATATTGTGCTCATCGTAAACAAATACGACTTAAATGCATCTGTTACTAACCAAATTATTGCACAGTATCCACAATGGAATATTCTTACACTTCCTTATTCCAATACATATATGGATGAAAGTTATGATAAACTGAAATCGTTTATTATACCGTTGCTGGGATAAAAAATGTTTATTTTACTATAATAACCCGTTCGGTAACAGGCGGTTTTTCCTTATTGTTTATTCTTATAAAATATAGTCCCGAAGGAATACTGTCAAAAGAGATGATACACGAAGTGGCTTCTGTTTTCAACGAAATCTTCTTGATAATAATGCCTTTTACATTAATAACATCAATGGAAGAATTTGGTTTGAACGTATAGTAAACAGTACAGGTATTTTTTGCAGGATTGGGAACTATTAACGGTTTAACATCCGACAATTTGTTTTCTTCGGCATGTATCCACATATTCCAGTCTCTAATGCCAAAAGCATATTCACCTGTTTTAACTGTATCTACTACCAAATAACCTGTATATGCATTTCCTATTTTGGTATGAGGTATTATTTGCCAATCGTGATGTTTATCAGGACGATAAAACACAACCATTGAATCGATGCTGTTTGTAATAAGTCCGTTGTCCATTCCACCACTGGTAGTGGTGGTTTTTGAATAGTTAAATCGTCCTTTCATAACAAAGTTTTGAGGAAAGACACCTTGAATATCCCAAAAATGTTCGCGAGAAATAAAAAGTCCAGGAATGGGTGTCATAAGTGTATCCGGCGCCACCCAGTTATGTTCTATTCTAAAAAAAGCAGAATCGGAAATTTGTGTAACCTGTCCAGAAAAAAAAGTCTGAGAAAATGAATACGAATTGATTGCTTTAATTATGCTGTACATATCGGTGGTAGCATCGTTTATTCTTTCATACAAATCGTTATAAATGACGTTGGGATAAGTTGATGAGATAAGGGTATCCACGCCAAAGCCGTTTTGCAGATGTATTTTAAAAGTGGATGTATTCCAAAGGGTATCCATTATGGTAATTTCGCTTTCGGCATACGTAGAATAATTAGTACGTCCACAAAGCCGTTCTCGCGAATATACAACTACTTTCCATGGAGCGTTTGGTGAAATAACAGCAAACGAATCAACAGAAAAATGTGGAAACCCAGGTGTAAAAACCCAACTGTTGAAAAAATCATACGCTTTGGGGTTGGCATGCAGAGCAACATAATCTCTCATTTGCTCTGAAGTAACTGTTTTAAACTGATAATCTGCTAAAAATTGTTTAAAAACGGCATAAAACAAACTGTCGCCTAAAAAGGTTCTTAAATTTAACACGATTAACGCCCCTTTATCATAAGAAGATTTGCCGTATGTGTTGAATTGAGGAATATTGTTTAATGCATAATACCCACTGTCCTGAATGGGACAATAACGAAGTACATTCCCGAGTTTTGACCGTTTATTGTTAAGATAAGTAGTATAACCTGAATAAATTTCATCGTACATACATTCAAAAAAGGTAGCCCAGCCTTCATTTATCCACATTTCTTCGGCTTTGCTGCATGTTATCAAATCACCAAACCAGTGGTGTGAAAGTTCATGAGCATAAAGAGTTTCATACGATGTATTTCCATTTATTGCTAACAAAGGATAGGCAATGTTGGTGGCATGTTCCATAGCACCGCTGGAAAAATCAACACCCACATATCCCACTTTTTCCCAACGGTATGGACCAAAACGGTCTTCAAATAATTGAAGAAGATTTTTTAAGTTGATAAATGAAAGACGTGCATGTGATGAATCGGCAGGTGGTACCCATAGTTCAATAGGGATATGCCCAAGCATTCCATTAAATGTATCACGAACGCATATATAATTGGCTACAGCAACCGATGCCAGATAGGTAGGTATTTCGTTGTGTAATGCCCAGTGATATTGACGCGTTCCATTGCTCACAGGTTGAATATCCATTAAGGTACCATTGCATACAGCCACATGATGCAGTGATGTGTCCACACGAATATAAAAATCGTACAACGAACGGTCAATAAAATCATCTATACAGGGGAACCAGCATCTGCCAAAATTGTGCGGAATGGTAGTAAAACCAACTCCAAGATTATAAGCACTGTTTGCGGTCCATTTAAAGCCACCCCAATGGTCTGTGCCAGGGTCTTCCAACGGATGTCCATGATAATATATAAATACATGCAGGGTGTCTGTATTTTTAGTTTTAGTTGCCACAGGAATACGCAACAATGTATCGTTATATAAATACGTTGAAACTGCAGAACCGTTTAATGTTATGCTGTCTATTTGCAATGACAGTAAATCCAGATGAATGTAATCGAGGGGATTTATTTTAGGTACAAGAGTCAATTCGGTGAATCCGCTAATGGTTTGATTGGTAAAATCGGTTATTTGCAAGTGAATACCATAATGAACGACATGTATAGAATCACTGTGCAATGCATAGGTGTTGCTTACGAATAAATAAAACACTACGGTAATTAATACTATTTTTATTTTCATTGATAAAGATTCTAAATGTTAGAAAATATATGTTATAAATATACAGGCAATATTACGAAAAATAATTATAATAACCAAAGGGCACTTCTAAAAATTCAAATAATAATATAACCGCAATGTTCGCTAAGAAGGCGCAAAGGTCGCAAAGTATTGATATCTATTTCTTTGCGCTCTTTGCGGTTTTAAAAAATACAAATTTTAGAAGTTCCCCAAAATAATTCTTAAGGCGAACAAAAAATAATCTCGTCTTGTCATGTACGACATAGAGATAATTCCTGAATTATCACTACAAAAAGAAAAAATCATTGTTTAATAACGTCATAAATAACATCAAGCACCTTGGTACGAACTCCCAACTTGCTTATTTTATTATTTTCAGCATCGGGATAAATGCGATTGGAAAGGAACACATAAACCAAATCGTATTGTGGGTCAACCCATATACAGGTGCCTGTAAAGCCTTGATGACCGAATGTCTGTAATGATGCACTATGCGATACCGGTGATTCTTTCCCGGCATTGGGTTCGGGTTTGTCAAAACCCAAGCCTCTGCGATTTTGTGGACAATTATAACAAGAAGTAAATAATTTTACGGTGGATGCCTTAAAATAGGTTTGACCTCCATACTCACCGTTTTGCAACAGCATTTGCCCTATTTTTGCCAAATCGTTGGCATCGGAAAATAATCCTGCATGCCCTTGCACACCACCCGTTAGCGATGCACCGGGGTCGTGTACATAACCCCAAATTAGTTGTTGACGAAATTCCTTATCGTATTCGGTAGGAGCAATGCGATATTTTTTATATTTATCCAGTGGATTGAAGGTAGTGGTAACACAACCCAATGATTTGTAAAATAAACTATCGCACAAATAAGGCAACGATTGGTTCGAAATTCTTTCAACCACTTCTTTCATCAAATAAAATCCCAAATCGCTATAAACATATTTTTTTGAAGCCAATAATTTGGAGTTTAATATTCTCTTGTAAACAGTATCTTTCATGCCCTTACAGGAAAAAAGAGTGTCGGCAACACGATAGGGAAAATCTCTGGAATAGGAGGAAGAAAAATAATTATGTTTATGCAGCGAATCTCTTATCATATTCTTATAAAACGGAATCCATGCGGTTAATCGAGCCTGATGAGACATGATATCACTTATGGACAAATGTTCCTTGTCAGTGCCTCTGGCAGAAGGATAATAATAACTCAATTCTTTATTCATATCCAACTTGTTTTTATCATAATAATGCATGGCAACTAAGGTCGTAGCGGATATTTTTGTTACCGATGCCAAATCATAAATAGACTGTGGCGTTACAGGTAAACTGTCATAAAACAATTTTCCAAAAGCCTTGTTATAAAATACTTTTCCATCCTTAATAGCCATGACTTGACAGCCTGGAAATGCTTTTTGTTTAATGGCATTGTTTATAATAGTGTCTATCCGTGATAGTTTTTGAGACGAAATACCCAGTTCTTCTGGAATAGTATATTTAATACGAATGCTATTGTTAATATCTATACCAGCATTACGTAGAAATTGAGCAGATACATGGACAGGCAATTTACCCGAAGCCGTAAGTCCACCAAATATCAATTGTGCTGTTAGGTTTTGTGCAGTTTCGTTGGATTCATAAGATAAAATCAAAGATTTAATATCGTTACTGTTAGGAATAACAGTTAAACTGTATGGGCTGGCAAATACAGTCAATATTATTTTTTGATGATGTTCTTCCAGTTGTTTTATAAAAGTAAGACTTTCATTTGAAAAATTAAAGGTTCTGAACGAGTAACGGTTTTTTTGATGAAGGGAAGTAATAATCAAATTATAATGCTTCAACGTATCGAGCAGTAACTTGTTAAACGTATCGTTGGGTTTTTCGGGATAAACAAACGAATCGATTGGTGCATAAAGCGATAATGTATTATAAAATGTTTCCGAAGTTGTTTTGTCAAAAGATAAATAGGCAATATGAAGGGTATCCAACCGTTTTAATGGAATCAGTTCGTTTTTGTTTTTTAAGACGGTTATAGAATTTTCGAACAATTTACGTTGCAGCAGTTTATCGGCATCAGAATTCAAGTCATTATAAAGATTGGCGGTACTTACATATTGAAAATGAGTTAAGCCTGTCCAGTATTTTAATTTCAACACACGTTTTACATGCGCATCGAGTTCATCAAGGCAGAGAACGCTATCCTCAATGGATTCCTTAATATATTGAATTGCCCATGGGATATCTTCTGGATAAAGCAAAATATCATTTCCAGCCAGCAGGGCTTTCAGAGCAACCTGTCCCGGTTTTAAATATTTAGTAGCCCCTTTCATGTTTAGGGCATCGGTAAAAATAACCCCATCAAAATGATAATCATTTCGCAACAAATCGGTAACTACTCTATACGACAACGATGTAGGCTGTTTATCGACAGAATCGAGTGCCGGAACATTCAAATGTGCTACCATCATTCCACCAATACCTTTATTAATAATTTCTCTGAACGGGTAAAGTTCAAGACTGTCTAACCGATTTTTGCTGAAATTTAAAAAAGGCAAATCGTGATGTGAATCGGTTTTGGTATCACCATGTCCGGGGAAATGCTTACCGACAGCCAATACATGTTCGTCCTGCAATCCCTGCATGTAATATTCTGCTTTTTCAACTACCTTTTTTTTATCATCGCCAAAGGAACGTACATTGATGACAGGATTTTGCGGATTATTATTTACATCTAATACAGGGGCAAAGTTTATTTGCAGTCCAAGTCTTTTCAGTTGACGTGCAATGGCACGCCCCATTTCATAAATCAACAAATTATTGTTCACAGCACCCAATGCCATTTGTACCGGAAATGCCATAACGCTATCCATACGCATAGCAAGCCCCCATTCGGCATCAATGCTCATCAACAAGGGAATTTTGGCTTGACGCTGCAAGTAATTGTTCATATTGACCAATTGCATAGGACCACTTTTAAAAAAAATGGCACCGCCCAACTTGTAATCGTGAATACTTTGTGCCACTTTTACCCAATGTTCTTTATTTTTCTCGGGATGGGCATCAATCATTATCAGTTGACCGATTTTCTCGTCAAGGCTCATGGTCATCAAAACCGAATCTGCCCATTGTTCTGCGTCGTCGGTATTTATGACACATTTTTTCTTCGGCTCTGATACAGGATTACCGTTGTCGCTGGCTGGTGGAATAAACGATAGCAATGTCAACGCCACAACCCATAAAATTACTATAAACGCCGTTCGTTCCATTGTTCAAAGGTACAATAACACTGTCGTTGGATAAAACAGTTTACAGTTATTTTTTTAACAACATACGGTTAATACCTGTGTTTTTTTATGAGGATATTCCTTCCGGTTAGATATGAAGAGAAGGGTTTGGTATTAAAATCTATTTCTGAAAATATTCAGGAATCAAGAAAAGAATGGATACTGAGAATTTTTAATAATACAGGAAAGTATAATTGTAACCATAAAGTTATCCGTTCTGAAGACAAGACAATAAGCCTATTGACATAGATTTTCACGGTAAAAAATGATACGTAATAATTACGAGTATGAAGTATATACAAATTTATTTTTTTTCTACGTAGTCGTCCCTTAAAAAGTGGTTGCGGGTTTGTTACATATCAACGCATCAACGAAAAACAATGTTTTGTTAATTTGTGAGGAAACTCAATTTTCATTTCATTCTTTTGTGAGTTGTTTGATATAAATTATAGAAGACATAGCGGAGTATGAAAAGAACTAGACATAAAAAAACATTTTATCTGTCGAAAAATGCCTGCCCTGTAGCAAAGCGTATCGGGGATTTATGTTAATATTTGTTAATTAATGTTAATTTATGAAATTTTTAATCAAATTCCTTGCATTTATAAAAACAATACTTTATTTTTATAACAAAATAAAAGTCCAAATTTTTTATAAACAACCTTGTGAAACTTGATAATTACCTATGTCTGAACTTGAGAAGTATTTGAAAGAAAATAAACATTTACCAGGAATTGCTCCAGGTAATATGATTGAAAAAAACGGCTTAGAATTATTAAAGATGAATCAAAAACTAATGGAAAAAATAGAAGAAATGACTCTATACATAGTACAATTATATACCTAAAATTCACCCTATTTTTATACACTACAAAAATTTTTATCAATT
>CAYSIN010000013.1:0-42896 GCA_964431135.1 uncultured Bacteroidales bacterium | reverse complement strand
GTCATTGCTGACGAGACAAAATTCATTTCATTTTTTTGTTAGCGGTTTGGTATAAAACAAAAGATTACTTTTTAACCTATACGCCGTAAATTACATTATTTTATATTCCACTTTTTTATGGTATCCCCATATTCCATAAAAGGCTAAATAAACAAAACCCAACATGGGGATGATGTAAGAATACTGTACATTCCAGACATCAGCCAGAAAGCCCATGAATAAAGGCAACAACGCACCACCGACAATCGCCATGACTAACAATGACGATGCTTTAGATGTATGCTTCCCCAAGCCATCAATGGCTAACGTGAAAATATTAGACCACATAATAGAATTGAATAATCCGGTAAGTATCACTGCCCAAATGGCTGTTGTTCCTTTGGTATTGATTACGAGCAGCAGTAAAATAAAATTTATAATAGAGAAAAAAGCAAGCGAACGATGTGCATTTTTTGCATACCAGAGCATCCCGGCGCATATCAACATAAAAATAATATAGGTAGAAGCCAATGCCCATGAATGAACATACGACAAAAAGCCAACGCTGAATAGAATGATAATAAATACTCCTAAAAATGTTTTTGCATTTCGTTTTTCGGTCAGCAGCACAGAGCCAAGAAATCGTCCAATCATCAACCCCGACCAGTATAACGAGACATAGTTTCTGGCTTCAAACGCTTGCATATTTCCAATTTGTGGTTGCTTTAAAAAACTGATGAGCATGCTTCCAATACATACTTCGGAGCCAACATATACAAAGATGGCTATAATTCCCCACATTAATTGCGGATAATGCTTAATGTTGAGTGATGAGTATTCAGCAGTTTCCTTGTAATCGGGCAACTTGATAAAAATAAAAATAATGCCTAATAAGATAAAAACCGCAGTAAAAGTCATATACGGATATATCAGGGCATCGGCATTTTTGAAAGCAGTTCCAGTAAATAGTTTAAATACCAGATAACCGCCAATGAGTGGTGCGATGGTTGTTCCAAGGCTATTAAATCCCTGCGCAAGGTTTAATCGTGATGAAGCAGTTTGTGGTGTCCCTAAAATGGCTACATACGGATTGGCAGATATTTGCAATAATGTAAATCCTAAACCCAAAATAAATAAACCCACGAGGAACATTCCATAAGAAACCCATGCTGCAGCCGGATAAAAGAGTCCTGTTCCAACAGCAGAGGTAAACAATCCGATAATAATGCCGTTTTTATAACCAATACGATTAATCGGGTCGCCCCAAACAGAACTTATAATAAAATAAATGAGTGAACCTATAAAATAGGCACCAAAAAATGAAAATTGCACAATCATGGCTTCGGTATAAGTAAGAGTGAACACTGATTTTAAAAAGGGTATCAGTACATCGTTCATGCTGGTAAGGAAGCCCCAGGTAAAAAATAGTAGAATAAGCACTGGTAGTGCATAATATGTTCTTTTTATTTCTGGCTGTTCCATGCTGTCTTTCGTAAGAAATAAAAAATAAAAAATCCTGATATCAATGCGGCAAGAATGTACAGTGTTCCGCTTAGATAACGATGGAAAATAATTTCACCGATAGAAAAAAGGAAGGAGATTACGGTTACACATCCTAGTAGCCAGCAAAGCAATAAATATTTCATGGGTGAAGAAAATTCTTTTCCAAACGTATTGAATTTTTTCCAGCCGGGACCCATAGGTTTAACCTTATCAAAAAACGCTTGCAAGTGCTGATGTTCTGTAGGCTTTGTAAGAAAGGTAACAATAATCCACACCACCGTGGAAAAAGCCAAAATAATTAACAATGAGTCGGGAAAGGTAATACCGGCGTGCAATAGGAAGGGATAAATAACGAAAGGAGCCAGTAGTGCCGAAATTTCACTCCACGCATTTATTCTCCACCAGTACCAACGAAGCAAAAGTACAGGACCAATGCCTGCACTGCACTCGAGAATAAATTTCCATGCGTCGCTAATACGTGTCAACTTGGTTGTTAAAAAAAGGCTAAAAATAATCAATACAAAAACCGTAATGCGTGAAATTTTTACGTAATATTTTTCATCTTTTCCGGGTTTGATATAAGGTTTGAATAAATCATTAATAATATAAGAGGTACCCCAAATAATTTGACTGGAAATGGTGGACATGTAAGCAGCGAAAAAAGCAGCCACCAGCAAACCCAAAACACCCGCAGGCAACAAATCGCGAATAACATATACAAAGCCGTCGCCTTTTTGTGCAGCCGATAAGTCGGGATATAATACCAGTGACACCAATGCAACAATAATCCACGGCCACGGACGGAGTGCATAGTTGGCAACCTGAAACCAAATAGTGGCTAACACACTGTGTTTTTCATTTTTTGCTGACATAATGCGTTGTGCAATATAGCCACCGCCGCCGGGTTCAGCACCTGGATACCAACTCGACCACCATTGAACACCCAAGTAGGTAATAAATGCCGTGAGACTTAATCGTAATATGCCACCCGCAGACGTAGCCGCATTTCCACCTACCTGTGGAAAAAAACTAAATACCCATTGCGGCAGTTTATTTTGCAATCCTTCAATTCCACCAATAGACGGATGATTAACGGCAATCACGGCAAGAACAATGCAACCTGTCATAGCCACTACAAATTGAATAGAATCGGTAATGGCAGTGCCCATTAATCCCGATAAGGTAGAATAAAAAGCAATAAACAGCATGGAGAGTCCAACCCAAAGCATGTGAGATGAAAATTCAAATCCTAAAAAATGAATTTCATGAATTCCAAAAAAGAGCAAATCGGGAAAGAGCACTCTTAAAATCTTTACCATTGCCAAATTGACCCATGCAATTACAATCGTATTCATAAAAATGCCAATATAAACGGCACGGAAGCCTCGCAAAAAGGAAGATGCTTTACCGGAGTATCGAAGTGTAACAAATTCACAGTCGGTCATAATTCCGGCTCTTCGCCATAAACGGGCAAAAAAGAAAACGGTCATCATGCCACCAAACAGCATATTCCACCAGAGCCAGTTTCCGGCAATACCATTTTGTGCTACCAGTTCGGTAATGGCAAGCGGAGTATCGGCAGCAAATGTAGTGGCTACCATGCTTGTACCTGCTATATACCAAGGCAAGTTTTGACCGCTAAGAAAAAAATTTTTGGTATTGGATGCTTTTTTACGAAAATAAAAACCAATTAAAAAATACAATACAAAAAAGGAAACGACAATAAACCAATCAATGAATACCATAGTGTTTAACTTTTTTCAAAGTAAAAATAATAGACGGATATAGTTGGACAAAAAGAATAGCAAAAAAAATAAAAAAGGCACCCAGCCATTGAATAATAGAGAACTGCTCGTGCAACAACATAATACCTCCCCATAATGCAAAAAGTGATTCAGACGAAAATAAGACACCTGCTACATTAGCCGGGACAAATCGTTGAGCATATATTTGTAAGGTAAAAGCAACTGCTGCAGAAAATATACCTGCAAAAGAAACGGGCAACCATGCCTGCTTAATGGCATCAATATGTACAGGTTCTGTAGAAAGAGCAATGAGAAGACTTAACATACCGCAAACCATAAATTGTGTTGCAGCCAATACAATGCTTTGGTTAAGTTGAGCATACGATTCGATAAGGGAAACATGAATAGCCCAAAAAATGCTTCCAATAAAAACCAGTAAATCGCCATACGATAATTTCAATGTATGAAAATTCAAACTCATAAGCGAAAATCCGACTATCGCCATAAAAATAGAAAACCAAATATAAAAACCTGTTTTTCGTTTATAAAACAAACCTATAATGGGAATAAACACGATATAGAGCGAAGTAATAAAACCAGCATTTCCTGCCTGCGTATATACAATACCTATTTGCTGAAAGGTTGATGCGGCAAACAATACCAATCCCAAAATAATGCCTGCCATCAGTATTTTTTTATTCATATTTTTAAATTGCTTAAAAAAAATAAGAATCAGAAAAAGACTTCCCATTAAAAAACGTAACGCATTAAAAAGAAAAGGTCCTAAATAAAGCATGCCTTCTTTTTGAGCCACAAAGGCAAATCCCCAAATCATGGCAGAAGTAAGAAGTAATACGCTATGGGAAAAAGAAACTTTTTGGTTCATGCCTTGAATTACTTTATTAGAATTTCATCTATAAAAAAGAATCCCGGTGAACCTGCTCCCGGGTGCCATTGTGGCAATTCACCCGGTTTGCGTACCAGTATTTTAATATATCGTGCTTTTACAGGTTTTATATTTGCAGCAAAGAAGGCAGTCTGAGGTGTCCAGTCTTTTTGTGAATGTGTATTTTCAATAAACGCAACTTCCCTGAAATTAGTCTTTGTATTTGAAACGCTAAATTCTACAAAGGGAGGGAACAATATCCATGAACCAACATCCTGTAAAAAATGAGCAGATAATGAAGAAATGTTAATGGATTTGCCCAAATCTATAATAGCCACCAAATCGGTATCCTGATACCCTTGCCATTCACCTGTTCTATAATCCGTATTTCCTATAATGCCATCTATCAAAGCCATATCACCACCGCCTGTGTATTCCTTACTGTATTTGGAAAAAATACTTATTTTTCTCCCTTTTTCAAGTTTTACAAGTTTAATAATGTTAATGGCACTTTTATTACCTTTATTATCCATGCATAGTGTCTTAATAGTGCATGTAGAATCAACAATGAATGGGTGGTTATACTGGATAGAAGTTTCGCTGGGTGAAGTTCCATCGACCGTATAAAATATTTTACAGGTAGAATCTAAACAGAATAAGGTAACAGTTGTTTTTTCTGAAAAGGAACGCAAGCCTTCACTATAAAAAGGCATAGCAACAAAATCAGTTTCAGGAATACTTGTAACAGGGCAATCTTCCGGTTTAGTTCCCCAAGTAGAAGGTTTATTGCCCATATAAAAATCCAACCGACCGCCGTTCATAATCATTTTATGTGTGATAAAAGTAGTGGTGTACTCTTTGCCGTTAAAAGTTACTCGCTGAATATATTTATTTTCGGGTGATAATTGATGTGCTGTTATATGAAATGGTTTGGCAAGATTAATGGTAGCACTTTTAATTAAGGGTTTTCCGATGATATAAATAGAACTTCCGGGTGTAACAGGATAAAAGCCGAGTGCTGAAAAAATATACCATGCCGACATTTGTCCACAATCTTCATTGCCTATAAGTCCATCGGGGTTATTGGAATAAAAAGATGCAATTTGTTCTATTAGTTCTTGTGTTTTGTATGGTTTCTCAACAAAATTGTACAAGTAAGCAATGTGGTGACTCGGTTCATTTCCGTGTGCATATTGACCCATTAACCCTGAAATATCAACTTGTTCACGGCCGCTAATAGGTCCTTTGGTTTTAAATAGTGAATCAAGTTTCTGTTCCAAAGAATCCTTTCCGCCCAACATAAAAATAAAATCGGTAATATCGTGGGGTATGTAAAAAGAATATTGCCATGCATTGGCTTCTGTATAGTGAAATGAAACATCATAAGGGGAAAAAGGGTTAACCCAACTGCCATTTAAACGTGGTCTAAAAAATTTGGTATGTGGGTCATATAAATTTTTATAATACTGGGAACGTGTACTATATTTTTTATAATCATTTATTTTTCCCAGTGAATGTGCCATTTGAGCAATGCACCAATCATCATAAGCATATTCCATTGTTTTTGAAACGCTTTCACCATCATCAGAAACCAGCACACAACCATGGCTTTCATAATTTGCAAGGGATGGAATATTTCGCATTGCCATTGTTTTCATTGCTTCCAATGCTTTGGCTGCATTAAAGTTGCGAATACCCTTTTGCCATGCATCATAAATAACCGATGCCGCATGATAGCCAATCATGCAATTGGTTTCGTTGGCGGCTAACTCCCATATTGGAAGTAAACCACATTGTTTATATTGCAATAAAAATGTATTGATAAATTCACCGGTAACTTTAGGTTCTAAAATGGTCATAAGAGGATGCCATGCACGATAGGTATCCCATAAAGAGAATACCGTATAATAGTTCCCTTTATTCAGAAAATGAATTTTATCATCCCTGCCTCTGTAACGATTATCAACATCATTAAAAACATTGGGTTGAATGTAAGCATGATAAAGAGCCGTATAAAAAATTTCTTTGGTTTGTTGAGCGGCATCTATAGAAATTTTGCTCAATATATTTTCCCAAACTTCTGCTGCTTGCTGTTTATATTTGTCAAAGTTCCATGAGGAAGCCTCCTTTTCAAGGTTTTTTCGTGCTCCTTCCATGTCCACAAAAGAAATACCTGTTTTAATCACTAATTGAGAATCTTCACTGGAAGAAAAATTTACAAATGCGCAAATATTCGTTCCTTTGGCAGATAATTGATTGGAATAGTGAACATCATCCAAAACAATTCCCTTATTGATAAAGCGGCGTGAAAAGCGAATAACAAAAAACAATTTTTGGTTTTTTGCCCATGCCGAACTAAAGCGATAACCTTCTATTTCATTTTCGGAAACAAAATGAATATACGAATCCATTACCTTGTCTCGATGATTTAAGTCGATAATTAAATTTTGTGAAGTTTCTTTGGGGTATGAATAGCGATGAATACCGACACGCTGTGTTGCCGTTAGTTCAGCCAGAATGTTATATTTTAACAGTTTAACGCTGTAATATCCAGGCTTGGCTGTTTCTGATAAATGCGAAAACGAACTTGCGTATCCGTCAAAATTATCGTCCGATGTTCCGGGCATAACCTGAACCTTACCGGTAGTGGGCATCAATAAAATATCTCCGTAGTCAGAGACACCGGTACCGCTTAAATGGGTATGCGAAAAACCATAGATTATTGAATCGGAATAGTGATAGCCACTACAACCATCCCATCCTTCGAGCCTTGTATCGGGACTAACCTGTACCATGCCAAAAGGAAGCGTAGCACCGGGATACGTATGTCCATGAGCATCAGTGCCAATAAATGGATTTACCCATGATATATATTGAAATTCTTTTTTATGCTGACACGATATACTTATCAATAGTATAAAGGTAAGAACGGATAAACGATAAACTATTTTCATTTGCAATAATTTATGCAAGTTTAGCAACCGATTCGCGTATAATTAAATTCGTTTCAAGGGAAATCTGATTTAAGTTGGTCTTTTCTTCGGTTTTTCTTGATTTCTTTATTAATTTAACCAATTCAGTTACAGCATACTGAGCAATACTTTCTACAGGCTGAACGATGCTGGTAATAGGAGGGGCATTAAAACGAAAGGCTTCTACATCATCAAAACTAACTACGGATAACTTTTGAGGAATGCTTATTTTTAATTCCTTGCAAATAGTAAGCAAAAACAGAGCAAGTTGATTGTTGGCAAGAAAAATGGCTGATGGCAACAATCTGTTCATTTGCCATTCTTTTAATGTATTGTATATGCTTTGATAAATATTATCGCGTGGTATTATTTTGTGATAAAATTCATTAAAGGGTATAAAGTTTTCTTCCAAAGCGGCTTTATATCCATGAAACCTTTCTATCTGCGTGCTAATGTGAGCAGGCGAAATGGTAAAACAGGCAATGTTTTTATGACCGTTTTGAATAAGGTGAAGCGTGGCATCTTTAGCCCCTTGAAAATTATTTACAATAACATGATGACATGGAAAAGCATTGTAAATACGGTCTATTAAAATAAACGGCACGTTTTCATTATTCAGTAATTTTAAATGTTCCGTATTTTCAATGGTGGACGAAATAATCAATCCGTCCACTTGCTTATCGAGCAAATTATTAATTATTTTTTTTTCTTTTTCTGAGTTTTCATCGCTATTGCATATTATCAGATTATAATCTTCATGACTACAATAATCTTCCACATGACGGGCTATTCGTGCATAAAAGGAATTGGAAATGTCTGAAACAATCAGACCAATGGTATTGGATTTGCCCATTCGTAATCCGCGCGCAAACTGATTGGGTTTATAATTCAGTTCCTTTGCCAGTTTGATAACACGTTCCTGCGTTGTTTTACTTATGCCGTTCTCATCACCCTTGCCATTGATAACCATGGAAACAAGTGTTTTGGAAACACCCAATTGCTGTGCTATATCACTTAACGATACTTTTTTTAATGGTGCCATAGTTCTAAATTTTATAGCAAAGGTATAAAAATTATTCTAAACCGTTTTAGCGTTGTTCATAAATTGTTTGTAAGTTTTTAAAATAAAAAGGATTAATTTTTTTGTAACCAGTTTGTGTGAATACCTGTAATTTTTTCAAAGTTTACCATACTGTCATAGTAATAATCAAACAGTATTTTTTCCATTTCTATAGACAATTGCGGATAAGTCTTGGCTTTTTTAAAAGATAATTTGTACATGGTTTTGGCCACATAATTCCATACATTTCCTGTAAACATCAATTTTATGGGTGTTTTAATTTTGCTATAACGCAAACTTTTATAAAATAATCCGATTAAATGATTACGTGGAATTTTATACCCGTTATGTATTTTTTTATTTGTATGGCTAATGGGTTCAAGATGAAGTTCGTTCAATATTCTGTTTGCTGTTTCAACAGGTGCATTCATAAATTCCTCAAAAAGTACTATATGAATTTGTTCTTTTGAAATTTCACGATAAAGTTGTTCCAGCATGGTATCGTATAAGCCATAATGCAAAAATACTCTATGTTCAAAACTATGTATTTCGTTCATCCCAATACGGATGGCTTCTTCAAATGTTTTTGAATATTGATTACGGGAATATTCCATCAAATAGGAAGAAAAAGACCTGTAAACAGGATTGCGAAAGATGAGTATAAAATTTATTTGTGGATTTGATTTAACAGCAAGTTTAATTTCATTAATATTGTAACATGCGGTGGAGTGTTTTGCCAATCTTTTCTTTTTTGATTTTTTGTTAGAGAAATAATAACGTCTTAAAAAACGTTCTCCTTTTTTTTGTTCAAAATCAATAGAAAAATAAGTAAATTCTAACGAACGATGTGTTTGAAGTTCGGACGATAATGATAACAAGTGCTGAAGTGAAGTTGTGCCCGATTTTTGTGTACCAGCAATAAAATAATCTATCTCCACTGCGTCCAGTATAAAATATTAATTCAAATTGAACGTAACACCAAGGGTTGCATAACTTATATCATATCCAAATTCAAGATAGATAGCCATTTTCTGAGAAATAAAATAATTGGCACCCACGTACAAATTAAAAATAAAATCGGTATTAGCATTGTCATAAGGCACATAACCAGGACCACTGTAAGTATCATGATAGGAAGAAAACAGCAAGCCTGCACCTAACCCACCATATACATTCAAATTGGAAACTCCTGCATCTTCCATATTATAATTATAACCTGCTCTGAAAACAACTGATATATAATTCCAACTCCATTTATAATTATATGAAGAATGATTATAATAATAATGTCCATCATAGTATTTGTAAAAGTAGCCTAAAGCCCCGCCGAGTGTAATAATTCCAGGACCCTGTTTTTTTACACCATGGTCAAAAGCAAGACGCAGTGCAGGTGTTCCACCAGAATGATAGGTGGTCCAATAATTCGCTGCTGGACCAATGCCAAGGCTTAAAAAATTTGTTTTTTCATCCATTTTTTGAGCATGTACGTTTGATAACATAAGTAACATACTCACACCTGTTAATAATAATGCTTTTTTCATAAAAAATTTTTTTTGCAAAATTATATAAAGAAACGTTAAAAATAAAATGAATTTATTTTGCTTCCTTATCAAAAACCAAACGCTGAACAATAGACCTTGCCAGTGTTATTTCGTCGGTATATTCAAGTTCATTTCCAACAGAAATACCTTTGGCTATGGTAGTAAACAAAATGGGATATTCCTTTAGTCGCTTGTATATATAAAAGGCAGTGGAATCGCCTTCTACCGTAGCACTTAGAGCAAAAATGATTTCGATAAATGTTTCATGAGTTAAGCGTTCTTCTAGCGAAGCAATATTTAATTGCGATGGCGAAATTCCATCCATCGGCGAAATCAATCCACCCAGTACATGATACAGTCCATGGTACTGATGTGTTTTTTCTATAGCCATCATATCGTTTACATCTTCTACAATACATAAAACGGATTGATTACGTTTCGGATTTTTGCAAATATCGCACAATTCACTGTCCGAAATAGAATGACAACGCATACAGTAATGCACGTTTTCTGATAATTTTTTTAATGCATCAGCCAATTCAGACATTTGAACATTGCCCTGACGCAATAAGTGCATGATAAGCCTGAATGCTGTTTTTTGTCCTATACCAGGCAATTTGGAAAGTTCATGAACAGCATTTTCCAATAACGCTGATGGGTATTGTTGTGATTCCATTTTCTGGCAAAAATACACAATAAAATGATAAATGTGAAAATCTTGTCAAACTCCTATAAGAGTTTTACGGGACAAAATTCATTTCATTCTTTTGTTAGCGGTTAGGTATAAATCAATTAATCTTGTCATTATTGACAAGACAAAATTTCCACATTTTCAAATTTCCACATTTTCAAATTTTCAAATTTTCAAATTTCCACATTTTCAAATTCTCACATTTCCACATTAACTTTAAGTACTTTATGAACTTTTAACGGTATTAATTGAAAACTATCTTTTAATTTTGTGTTTTATTAAATACTATGGTATGAAAGTAGATTTTTTAGTCATTGGTTCTGGGGTAGCAGGTTTAAGTTTTGCTTTAAAGGCTTCTAAAATAGGAAGCGTTTGCATTGTTACCAAAAAAAATCTGGAGGATTCCAATACAAGATATGCCCAGGGTGGTATTGCTTCCGTAACCTACAATCCCGATTCGTTTGAAAAACATATTCAAGATACCCTTGCTTCGGGTGCTGGGCTGAGTAAAGAAAATATAGTTCGTATGGTTGTCAGTGAAGCACCTGAACGCATTAACGATTTAATTGAATGGGGAATATCGTTTGACAGAGATTCTTCCGGCAAATATGATTTGGCTCGCGAAGGTGGACATAGTGAATTTCGCATACTTCATCATAAAGATAATACAGGCGACGAGATTCAACGGGTTTTATCCAAGCGAATTAGAGAAGATAAAAACATTATCGTATTTGAAAATCATTTTTCTATAGATTTAATTACCCAGCATCATTTAGGAATAGAAGTAAAACGCGGTATGCCCAATATTGAATGCTATGGTGTCTATGTTCACGATTTAATGAACAATAAAATTTTTACTATTCAAGCAAAAATAACAATGCTCTGTACAGGAGGTATAGGAAATATTTATGCTACAACAACCAATCCGCCTGTTGCCACCGGTGATGGAATTGCTATGCTGTACAGGGCAAAGGGATATTGCGAAAATATGGAATTTATACAATTTCATCCTACTGCATTTTATTATCCTTCCGAAAGACCGGCCTTTTTAATTAGTGAAGCACTTAGAGGATTTGGTGCTAAATTAAAAACCATCGATGGATATTATTTCATGAAAGATTTTGACCCACGAGAAGAATTGGCAACCCGTGATATTGTTGCACGTACCATTGACCATGTTCTTAAAAAAACGGGCGATGAATATGTCTATCTGGATGCTTCTCATTTGAACAAAAACGATTTGATAG
This sequence comes from uncultured Bacteroidales bacterium, assembly GCA_964431135.1. Taxonomy (GTDB): domain Bacteria; phylum Bacteroidota; class Bacteroidia; order Bacteroidales; family GWA2-32-17; genus Ch61. The sequence goes on along the minus strand of CAYSIN010000013.1, from coordinate 31,272 downwards.
AACATTTTCCTACCATCTATGCCAAGTGTCTGCAACGGGGAATAGATATTTCGCGTGAGCCTATTCCTGTGACACCTGCTGCACATTATTTATGTGGAGGCATAAAAGTAGATGAGAACGCATGTACCAGTATAAATTATTTATATGCTTCGGGCGAATGTGCTTCAACCGGGTTACATGGTGCCAATAGACTTGCTTCCAATTCGCTAATAGAAGCACTCGTCTTTTCACATAAAGCATATACTCATGCTTCCAGTTTAGTAAAGAAAATAAATTTTGTATCTGGCATTCCCGATTGGAATGATGAAGGTACTACCAATCCTAAAGAAATGATATTGATAACACATAATTTTAGAGAGTTGCAATCGCTCATGAGCAATTATGTGGGCATTGTTCGTTCCAACGACCGATTAAAACGTGCCTACGACAGGCTGGAAATGTTATATAAAGAAACAGAATTGCTATATAAAACCAGCAAAATATCACCTCAACTTTGTCAATTACGTAATGCTATAAATGTTGCCTACCTTGTTATTCGTGCTGCAACAATTCGGAAAAATAATATTGGATTACACTATAATATAGATAATATAGAATAATCGTGCAACTTTTTTGTCTTTTTTTTTGTCTTGTAAAAAATATATATTTGTACGAAATAAAAAATTAAAAAATCATATTTATGAAACATGTTTTATTATCAGTAGCATTAGTAGTAGTTTTTTTTGGTGGATATGCCAAAAAAGTTGAAGTTGAAACAGCAACCAAGGCAGCCAAGAATGCCTATTATCAACAAATCAATCAATTTTCTGTAAAATCGCTTCATGATATTCATTTATCATTGGTATATACGGAACAGGAAAACAATGTTCCTATTTATTATGTGTTTAATGTCAACGAAACGGAGGGTTTTATTATTATATCAGCAGATGATATTGCAAAGCCCGTGATTGGATACAGTTTCGAAGGTCCTTTTCATGTATTTAATCAGCCGCCTGCTTTTACTGATTGGATGAAGGATGTAAAAACTCAAATAAGTTACTGCATTCAGAATAACATAAAATCTACAACTTCTATAAATCGTCAATGGACTGAATTATTAAAAGACGAACCATCCTTAAAAAAAGTAAAAAGCACACAGCCTTTGCTTACTCATACATGGAATCAAGATTCTCCGTACAATACTGATTGCCCTGCCGATGCAGAAGGTCCAGGTGGACATGTATATGCCGGTTGTGTAGCCGTTTCAATGGCACAGGTAATGAAATTTTACAATTATCCGGTACATGGAACCGGAACCCATACTAATTATTCTTATTTGAATGGAGGCTATGGAAATTTAACTATTAATTATGCCAATCAAACATATATATGGGAAAACATGCCTAATACAGTTAATTCAAGCAGTTGCAGCGAAGTTGCAAAACTTTTATATCATTGCAGTGTGGCTGTTGACATGTATTACAGTCCTACAGGGTCAGCCAGTACTACTTCTAAAATTGCAACTGCACTCAAAACATATTATTATTATTCTTCCAATATTCAAACGGTCTCCAGAAGCAGTTACTCCACTTCTTCATGGATAAATTTATTAAAACAACAAATTGATAATAATCACCCTATGTGTTATGCTGGCAGTACAAGTTCATCGGATGGTCATGCATGGAACTGCGATGGATACTCTGGAAACGATTTTCACATGAATTGGGGATGGAGCGGTTCAGAAAATGGTTATTTTTCATTGGATACACTGGTTGCTGGGGGTTATGATTTTTCAACTAATCATCAGGCTGTTATCAATATATACCCTACCTCCAATTACCCCGTGGGTTGCAGTGGGCAAAAAAATATTTCGGGTGTAGCAGGTACTTTTGAAGATGGGAGTGGCAATCAAAACTATATGGATAACATAGATTGCCTGTATTTAATTCAACCTGCCTGTGCTACTATTGTTACTTTATCGTTTGACCGATTTGATTTGGGAACAGGTGACCACGTTTATGTTTACGACGGTACTACGGTGAGCGACCCCTTGTTAGCAGATTATACGTCAACCAATATTCCTTCATCTTCAATGGTTGGGGATAATGGCTCCTTGTTGATTAGATTTGTAACCGATGGTTCTAATAATAATTACGGTTGGAATGCCAGTTATTCTACTTCTACTTGTTCTGGAACAAGAATTATAACCGATGTAGCAGGAACCGTTTCGGACGGAAGTATGTCTTGTAATTATGAAAATTCAAAAATTTGTACATGGAACGTTCAACCTGCTTCTGCAACTTCTTTTTCCGTTCAGTTTACAGAATTTGATTTAGCATCGGGTGATGCCGGTGATATGGTTAAAATATATAAGAATAATACTACCACAGCAAATTTAATTGGAACTTATACTTCGAGCAATATTCCACCTTCTTCTATAGACATAACGGGTGCCTCCAAGTTAATAATCAAATTTAATAGCAACAGTTCTTTAAATGCAAGTGGATGGACATTAAATTATACTGCAACCATTTCCAACATTGAAAATCCGAACTCTACTTATGAATTGGGTGTATTTCCCAATCCTTTTAAACATGATGCTATAATTAAATACACACTTAGCAATTCAAACAATAATGTTAATGTAAAAATACAAAACATAATGGGTCAAATAGTCGGTGAATACAACGTAAATCAATCGCAAGGTCAATATTCGCTGCCCATAAGTTCGTTTACTCAGCAGTTAGCACAAGGAATGTATTTTGTCAGCATAATGATTAATGAAGACGAAACTATTTTCAAGTTAATTCATGAATAATTAATATTAAGGCTGGTTCTGCCAGCCTTTTTTTTATATAAGTAAAATGAAAACTATATTTTTTATTATTTTATTTTTTGTTCCGATATTAAATTGGGCACAGTATAAGCCATGTATTACTCCGGAAATGAATAAGTGGGCAGAACAACAAAACCCAGATGCCATAAATGCAAAAATGGAACTCGAAAAATTTACGACACAATATATAAATATGAATTATAAAGAAGATAACTTAATTATCATTCCTGTTGTTTTTCATGTTGTACATAATTATGGTTCAGAAAATATATCGAGAGCACAAGTGTTAGATGCTATTCGGATTTTGAATGAAGACTATCGAAAACTTAATGCAGATACGGTTGATATAATACCTGCTTTTAAAAGTATAGCCGCCGATTCACGGATTGAATTTCGCTTAGCCAAAATTGACCCCGATGGGAATTGTACCGATGGCATTGACAGAGTAGTATCTTCATTAACCAATAGTGCCGACGAAGGTACAAAAATGATAGCTCCATCGTGGGATAGAACAAAATATCTTAATATATGGACCGTTGCATCTATTGCTAGTGGTGCTGCCGGTTATTCCTATTATCCAGCCAGTGTTTCAGGACAATGGGGTGCTGCTGTAGATGGTGTTTTAATTTTAGCAAGTTATATTGGCAGCATTGGAACAGGCGATTATGTAACAAGTAGGGCACTTACTCACGAAATTGGGCATTATCTTAATTTGATGCATACGTGGGGAAATTCAAATTCTCCTGGTCTTCCAGAAAACTGTGATGACGATGACCAAGTTAGCGATACTCCGAATACTGTTGGACATACTTCGTGTCAATTAGATGCTGCTACATGTGGCTCATTAGTTGATAATGTTCAAAACTATATGGAATATGCTTACTGTGATAGAATGTTTACATTGGGTCAAAAAGACCGCATGCGAGCAACCTTAAATAGTGCTGTTAGCGGTAGAAATAATTTATGGACTACCGCAAATCTTATTGCTACAGGCGTGGATGCTTCTGTTACACCTGAAATATGTATGCCTGTTGCTGATTTTGTTTATAATAAAAAATTTGCATGCACATCCTTGTCTGTTCAATATACCGACATGACATGGCAGACCGATTCTATTTCTACTTATCAATGGTCATTTTTGGGTGGCTCACCTTCTACCTCTTCTATGGCCAATCCAATTATCAGTTATACCAATGCCGGTATTTTTTCAACTTCCCTTACGGTTACAAATCCCTCTGGTAGCAGTACTATTACTAAAAATAATATTATTCAAGTGCAGAATACCGATAGCGCCTACTATTTGCCATGGTTTGAAGGTTTTGAAAATCAGATATTCCCCAATAATCCCGATTCAAATTATATTTGGGTTACTATGGGAAATGCGAATAATAATTGGCAAAGAACGCAGGCAACATCATTTTCGGGATTGGCTTGTATGAAGATATCCAATAATTTGAATTTGGAAAATCAAGTGGCTGAAATATATTCTCCCAATATATTTATAAGTGGTCAGGATGCTGCCAATATCATTAAATTTAAAGTTGCTTATGCTCAAATTGATTCCAACTACAAAGACCAATTACAAGTTTTTGTTTCATATAATTGTGGACAGTCGTGGTATCCAAGAATTAATAAAAGTGGCGTTTCGTTACAAACCGTAGGCGGTACATACATAAACAATTTTATTCCAACCGATACAAATCAATGGAGAACCGAAAATATTAGTATTGGCTCTTTTTTGTCCAAACCGTTTATCCGATTAAAATTTGTTGCTACCAGCCATCTCGGTAATCCAATTTATATCGATAATATTCAATTAAACCAATCAACCTCTATTCAAACAAACGATTTTGAACAATTATATTTGCCGTTGATTTCGCCTAATCCGATTACAGAGAACTCACAATTATGGATAAGAACAGAAAAAGATGAAGACTTGAATATTAGAGTACTCGATATGCTTGGTAAATCTGTTTATCAAAATACAAGTCAGATAAGTGAAGGAGAACATGCCATTCCACTTAGTAATCTTTATTCATTACCATCAGGTATTTATATATTGCATTTATCCATTCATCAAAATTCAACCAATATTAAAATTGTCATTCCATAACGATTAATAATGAAAACAACATTCTTTTTTATTTTCATCTTTGTTTTTTGTGTTAGAATGGTTGGACAAGTAGGAAAAGACTGTGCCAATCCATTTATCATAAATAATTTACCCTTTTCACATACAGGTCAAACCACACAAGGATATGGTAATGATTATACCGAAGCAGATGCTTGCAATAGTACCTATATGTCGGGCAACGATTTTGTTTTTCAATTTACACCGGCATTCAATATGAATATTAACATTGTACTTACCAATACCAATGTGTTAGTTGGCTTATTTTTACTCAACGGATGTCCTAATCAACCCGGCACCAATTGTATAGCCAAAGTGGAAGCATCAAACGGAAATCCACAAATGACCAATATTCCAGTTCATGTCGATACTACCTATTATATTATTATTGATACATATAATCTTGCCAATTTATTTCCTTCTACGGGATTTAGCATTTATGCCAATCAAAGTCATTCACGGGATATTAACACGGTTATGGTTTTCCGTCCACGTTCAGGATGCAGTTTAAATGACCATACTTCCATGATTGTTCAGTGCCAAAATATAGGAACCGATACTATTGATACAACGGTCTGTGGATATTCCATAGACGATTCACCCTATAACATCGATACTGTAATATATCAGGCTGCTCCTGGTGGATATATATATCACTGGTTTGATACAACAGCCGATATGTCTGCACTTCATACGTATAAGGTAAAAATGTTTTCGAGTGCCGTAAACGACCAGAACCCTACTAACGATACCTTGTGGGTATGGATTACCAATAATGAAACTATAAACATATTTCCTTACACAGAAGACTTTGAAAGCGACCCTGGTAATTGGGTTACCGAATGGATATCACAAAAAGAACCCGGCACTTCGTGGGTATGGGGTCATCCCAATAAACCAAGCCTTGACAGTGCTGCCGGAGGAAATAATTGCTGGGTAACCAATCTTACAGGTAATTATCTTAGTCCCGAAAATTCGTATGTGCTTTCCCCCTGTTTTGATTTTTCTAATCTGACGCTTCCTATCATGGATTTGGATATTTGGTTCAAAACGGCTACCATAGATATTGTTCAAATTGAATATACGTTTAACAAAACAACGGATGCTACTTTTACATGGAATTTACTTGGTGAAAGCGGTGACGAACTTAACTGGTATAATACACCTACTGGATATTCCGAAACAGGATGGAATGGGAATAGTGGTGGATGGATTCATGCACGACATACCTTAGATAGTTTAGGAGGGAAACCGTATGTTGTGTTTCGCATCACATTAAGAGGAGGCATTAATGGCGTTGAAGAAGGTTTTGCCTTTGATAATATTAAAATATCTGAATCGCCTCTGTATGACATTTCTGTTGATTCATTAACTTATCCTTACGATTCATGCAGTTTGAGTGAATCGGAAAATATACGTGTGAAAATTACAAATAATGGATTAAACGATGTCAGCCATTTTTCGTTGTTTGTTTCAACTGATGGAGGACAAAATTATATTGAACAAACAGTCGTTGATACACTCGTTTTTCAGGAGAGCAAAATTATTACGGTAAGTCAACCGTTATCATTTGCTAACCCCGCCTTATATAATGTAAAAATATATGCATCACTTGCCAATGACCAAAATCATTTGAACGACACATTATTAAAAAATGTTATGCATTACCCGCAAATTAATTCCTATCCATATATAGAAGATTTTGAACAGAACAATGGACTTTGGTATGCACAGGGACTTCATTCATCGTGGGAATGGGGCATACCCAACGACACCAATTTGACCGATGCTGCCTCAGGAACTCACCTTTGGGCTACTCGGTTGCAGGGTTATCATAATTTAGCCGAAGAAAGCGTTGTTACCAGTCCTTGCTTTGATTTAACATCACTGCATAAACCCGTTTTCAAATCATATATATGGTACGAAGAAACTTACCCTACCTATTGTCAAGTGCAAGTTTATAACAGTTTGCATCCAACATGGGGAGTCCTTGGCTCTGCTTCCGACAGTAATTGGTATAATGCAGGCTATTCGTGGACAGATTCTTCGTTAGGATGGAAATCGGTAAAACACACTCTTGCCAATTATAATTATTCAAATAATTTGCAATTACGCTTTTATTTTAAGGGAACGGTTCAAAATAAAGGTTTTGCATTCGATTATATACAACTTTGCGATGCTCCCTTAGCCAATTTTTATACATACCAGCCCGAATCCAAAGGGGGCTATTTTGTATATTTTACCAATCAGAGTGAACGCATGGATTCGTGCCGTTGGAATTTTGGCGATGGTACTTTTAGTAGTGAAATATCACCCCATCATCAATACCCGAATGCTGACAGCGTTTTGGTTACATTAACGGTCTGGAATGAATGTGATACGGATAGCATTGCACAATATGTACATCCTTTCTACATTTTAGTTCCTGCCAATGATTTGAATAAATGTATAGATATTTATTATTCCAATAATAATTTATTTGTTCGCAATTTATGTAATCGAAGAGACATAAATATTTGCATAAAAAATACATTAGGGCAGACAGTATATGAAAAAAGATATAATGCAGAACCCGGTATTTCTACTTTTCCATTGTCTCTAACCAATAAACAGATGTTTATTATTCAGGTTTTTGATACCGATGGAAGTTATGTTTTCAAAATAGTTGGAATTTAATCGTTAAAACGACTTGCTAATTCCATCTTCCTATTTCCCGCACTTTTTTACAACACCCTATAAGTATTTGGATATCAATAATACTTTTGTAATTTTGGGTGTTGCAATATTTTTAGTCGACCCTTAAAAGTACCTATTCTACCTCGTCCTCGTTTGTAACGAGGATGTACTTTTTTATTCTTTTGTTAGCGGTTTGGTATAAGTTGAAAATTTATAAAGTTAAAAGTTCGTAAAGTCATTTTTCACTTTCACCTTTTACCTTTTTACTCCTACCTTGTCCTCGTTTGTAACGAGGATGTACTTTTTTATTCTTTTGTTAGCGGTTTGGTATAAGTTGAAAATTTATAAAGTTAAAAGTTCGTAAAGTCATTTTTCACTTTCACCTTTTACCTTTTTACTCCTACCTCGTCCTCGTTTGCAACGAGGATGTCTTGTAATGGAATATTTTTTCTACTTGAAAAATATATATGACCAATAACTAAAAGATGAATAATTACTCCCAAACCAAATAGCCACCATGCAAATGATTGTGGAACATAACTTCCCACTTTGGCAATGATTTTATCGCTGTTATTGAAATTCATCAAATCAATAATGCTGAAATCGCTACTCATAAAACTTACATAATCTTGGGTATAGGCTATAATTACTATTAACGAGCCAATAATGAGACCTGCCCAGTGCCATTTTTTAATAAGTGATTTTTGTTGACAGGATTGCAAAATAACTAATGCAAGCAAAATCATGCAGACACAATTAATAAGTGGTGCTATCACAGGTCCTATCCATGTAAAGGGTAAAAGAAAAAGTACATCCCATGTTAAGAGGCTTTGAGGCCAATCAATAAAGAGGTATAAAAAGACATAATAAAAAATATCCCACACAGCAAAGGCATAAATAAACCATGCAAATCCGCTGTTAAAATTTTTAGCAGACACTGCAGCAATGCTTACCAGTAGCAACATAGTTGCCAATTCTCGAACACATTCTACCACAGTCAAATTAGAATTCACTATACCCGTATTAATTATCTGCAACGGAAAACTAAATCCCTCGGGATAAAAAATATGACGTAAATAAATAACCACAGTTGCTTCTATATTGCCAAAAGCAATGCCAAACAAACTAACCCATATTAATGTCTTAATGGGGAATGATGATTTCATTTTTTTGTAATTGCTCATGTACAAGAGTAAATTTTACTATACACGTTCAAACTTTTTGTAAACTATAATTGAATTTCGCTTCCCGCTTCTATTTCTTTGGGCGATTCATTATATTTAAACAGACGGGCAGGTTTATTTCCTTTGAGCCATATTTTTTTATCTTCGATGTGAAGTAATGTCCCCTCACGAAGCCCTAAAACAGTTTTGTTTTTATTAGCGGCTAAAAATTCCCATATACGTTGTTCACGAGTTTCCCCGGCATGTCCTGATGGATTGGCATCTATATAATGTGGATTAATTTGAAAGGGTATAAGATTTAATGCCTCCAACGAAGGGGGTTGAACAATAGGCATATCGTTGGTAGTACCAATAGTGGGGCATGCAACGTTGCTGCCAGCACTCCAGCCAATATAAGGTGTACCTGCCAGTACTTTTTCACGAATATCTGGAAGTAAATTATTTTTATATAAGTGTGTCAATAAATGAAAAGTATTACCACCGCCAACAATGATTACATCTGCCTTTTGTATTTGTTCTTCGGGATGGTTGTAATGGTGAATACTGTTGACGTTATAGCCTATTGTTTTTAAGCGGTTGTTTACGTTGGTTTCATACTGGTCAAACGAAAAAGTTACAGCAGCATACGGAATAAAAACCAAATTCTTTCCGTTTATGCTTTTTAAAAAATCTTTTATATACGGTAAAGGATATGTTAAGTATTCTTCACCCGCATTGGTTGAATTGCTAAACAGTAAAAGTTTCATCATAAAATTATATATTAAAAGGCATCCAACAATAAATCCATAGGTTTATACGGTATATCAAACATTTCACCTATATATTGATTGGTAAGCATATCGTTAAACACATAAATTCCGTTTCTGTATCCTGTTTTTTGTTTTGCCAACTGAATAATGGAGCCGGCTTTTCCCAAATCGAGCAAGACAGGGGCAAGAATGTTGCTAAACGCATACGATGCTGTGCGTGATACACGCGACGCTATGTTGGGAACACAATAATGAATGATGCCATGCTTTTCGAAAACAGGGTTTTGATGTGTAGTAAGCCTTGACGTTTCGATACACCCGCCCTGGTCAATGCTGATATCAACAACAACACTTCCTTTCTTCATCAATTTTATCATTTCTTCGGTAACATAATAGCGGGGAGAATTTTCAATAACACGCATGGCACCAATAACGACATCGGCAGATTTCAACGCATTTGCCAAAACAATGGGATGAATGACAGATGTATATATTCTCTGTCCCAAATTGTTTTGAAGCCGTTTTAATTTAAACGATGACGTATCAAACACTTTAACAACGGCACCCAATCCCTGCGCAGTACGGGCGGCATATTCGCCAGCAGTTCCTGCACCTAGTATAACTACTTCGGAAGGATTGACACCGGTAATTCCACCAAACATTTCGCCTTTGCCGTTATGCACGTTACTAAGATATTCTGAAGCAATTAAAATGGAAGTACTTCCGGCTATTTCGCTCATGGAACGAACAATGGGGTAACAGTTATTTTCATCTTTTAAATATTCAAAGGCAAGACAAACAATTTTTTTGTTCATCAACTTGGTAAAATATTCTTTGTTTTTGGTGATGACATGAATAATAGACATGAGAATTTGTCCTTCGTGCATTAATCCTATTTCTGCCTCGGTAGGGGGCGATACTTTTAGCACTATATCGGCATGCGCATATATTTCTTCTTTTAATGCAAAAATTTGAGCACCGGCTTCGCTAAACTGCTGGTCGTAAAAATTGGCTGCCTTGCCGGCATTGGATTGAATAATGACATCATGACCATTATTTACCAACAATTCTACGGTAAGCGGTGTAAGAGGAATTCTAAATTCTTCCTGACTTTCTTCTTTAGGGATTCCGATAATAAAATGTTTGGATGAATTTTTAATCGCAATTTTTTCTTCCTGAGTCAACAAGGCTGTAACCCTTAAATTATCAGGCTTTAATATAGATTTACGTGGTACCATTTATTTTTTTTCTGACTTTATACGTGTAAAGTTAATAAACGTTTTTCATTTGGCAAAAAAGTCATATAAATTTTTAATATCTGAAAATCGGACAAAAAAGGTTCTGCGATTTCTGGCCATTCAATCAGGCAGCGGTTGTGTTGATTTAAATATTCGTTAAAACCTATTTCAAAAAGTTCGGTTAATTGATGAAGGCGATAAAAATCGAAATGAAAAATGCTACTTTCATTTTTTAATGGATATTCGTTAATAATAGAAAAAGAAGGACTGGTAACCTCAACGGTTGAACCGAATTGTTTAACAATTTCACGAATCAGGGTTGTTTTTCCAATGCCCATTTCACCATAAAATGCCCAAATGGTGTAATTTTTTCCAAAAGAAATTAACGACTGAGCAACAGCAGGAAGTTCTGAAAGAAATTGGTATGATAATTCCATTATTGTTTTGATTTAAGAACAGCAAAAGGAATTATCATTTCTTCCATGCTTACTCCTCCGTGCTGATAAGTATTACGGTAATAATTGGCAAATTGATTGTAATTATTGGAATAAACGAAGAAGTCGCTGTTAAGTGCAAAAATATACGATGCCGACACATTGGTTTTTGGAAGATAGGCTTTGGAAGGAGTTTGAATTTCAAAAACTTCTTTGGCAGGGAAATTTATATTACGACCTTGTTTGTATCTTAAATTGGCAGTGATGTTTTTTTCGCCAATAATTTTCACCGGATTTTCTACCCGAATAGAGCCATGGTCGGTGGTAATGACTAAGGTATATCCCATTTCGGCAGCCTTAATCATAATTTCATATAGTGGACTGTGTTCAAACCATGACAACACAAGGCTTCGATATGCCATATCTGAATCGGCGAGTTCACGCATGGTTTTTGATTCAGTCTGTGAATGCGATAATATGTCAATAAAATTATAAATCATTACTCCCATGCGAGCATTAGCAGCATGATTGGTAAAGTCATCCAGAAAATGTTTGCCGTTTTGATTGGTAATTATTTTTTTAAAAAAAAAGGGTTCTTTTATACCAAGTCTTGCACATTGCTTTTGAAACAACAGTTCTTCGTATTGATTTTTTAACCCTTCATCGTCATCGTTGAGCCATATATCGGGAAATATTTTTTCAATTTCAGAAGGCATTAATCCTGAAAACATGGCATTACGGGCATACGAAGTGGCAGTAGGAAGAATAGAAACATATAAATCCGTTTCAATAGTAAACTGAGGAAATAAAAAGGAAGCAATAATTTCCCAATGGTCATAACGTAAATTATCAATGACGATTAAAAAAAGTTTTTTGTTTTCGTTAAGCAGTGGGAAAAAACGCTTGGACAATAAATTGGCAGACATTAGTGGCATGGTTTCACTGCGACCTTCAAACCATTTTAAATAATTATTTCGAATATATTTGCAAAAGGCATAGTTCGATTCTTTACGTTGCGATTGTAATATTTCCGACATGGAATCGTCGTTGGCTTGCTGCAAGGCTAAATCATAATATACTATTTTTTTATATACCTGTTTCCAATCATCCAGCGACTGTGCAAAAGCTATCTGTTGCGACAACTGATTAAATTCTGATTGATATTGATGTATGGATTTTTCGCTTACCAATCTGTTTTGATCGGTAATTTTTTTCAGTGATAATAATAGTTGATTAGGGTTAACAGGCTTTATCAGATAATCGGCAATATTGGCTCCCAACGCACCATCCATAATATTTTCTTCTTCGCTTTTGGTAACCATAATAACAGGCAATTGGATATTTATTTTTTTTATTTCATCCAATACTTGTAAACCGCTAAGTCCAGGCATGTTTTCATCAAGAATAACAATGTCAATCGCTTCCTGACGAATTAATGCCAATGCATCGTTGCCGTTGGACGCAGAAAACACACTAAAATTTTTGTTTTTTAAAAAAATAATATAGGGCTTAAGTAAATCTATTTCGTCATCAACCCACAGAATTTGTATCTGTTTACTCATAAATTACTGTATTTTTTTCTTTATATAGTGGCGTTTAAAAAACGTTATATAATGTTCTATATCGCCCGATGCCTGAAGTTTGGTATAGTTGGCTTCTGAAATTACAAAAAACTGATACTGCTTTTCGTTGATGTTGCGAAATACAATGTCGGCATTCTTATTGACGTGTTTATAATACTTAATGCATTCTTTAAGATTGGCAAAAGGAAAAACTTTGATGTAGTAATATTTTTCGTTCCATGTACCGTTCAGAATTTGAAAATCGAACATGCTGAAATAATCAATATTGTATCCAAAAAGATTATATTTTAATCGGTTCAAGTCAGCATTTTTGCTGAGTAAAATAATAAACTGATACGAATCGTTTTCATTATAAGCAAACAGCGAATCGGCTTTTTCTTCATCGCTGGTTTCGGTTTTATTGGTGGCTGATGTCGTGTTTTGTTGCGACGATATATTGGATGTTTGTGTATTTTCCGTTTTTGGTTTGTTTAACAATGCCAGATAACTGGGGTCAAAAGCATTGACTGTGGCGAGCAATTTTTCGGCATGTTCCTTTTCAATAGTTCCAGGATATTTTTGAATAACATCGGTCAGTTCTTTTTTATATTCGGGAATATTGCCAATCGAAGCATACGACATTGCCTTTAGCAATTTGAACTTTGGTAAAAGTATGCTGCTTTCACCGTATAGCGAATCGGCTTTATTGTAAGCAGAAAATACGTAGTCAAAATCGTTTTCGTTGAACGATGCATAGGCTTCTTCATAAAGAGCATTGGCTTTGGATAATTTTGCCGATAAATCCTGCAAGTAATTTGGGTTGGAAAGCATTTGAGCATATTTACTGTTAGGAAATTCCTGAATTATCTTGTTTTTATAAACTGCGGCTTCGTTTGACTTATTGAGTTTTTGGTTCAGGTTGTATAAATTATAATACGTAGATAGTTTATACTCTGAATTTGGAAACTGTTCGGTTAAACGGGTAAACAACTGTATGGCAAATGGGAAATCGGAAAGTTGATTCATAGCGGCTTCACCTGCTTTAAACAAGGCTTCTTCCAGTTTTTTGTTGGATAGTTGCATAAGCGAGTCGGTCAATGGCAAGTTTTTTAAATAATATTCCCGTTGTTTGGGATTGGATGATGCGGTTGGTTGCTGATTTTCTGTTTGCGTTTGTGTAGAATCTTCAGAAACAGTTGTAGAAACTACTGCCTTATTTTTTCTTCGCCAGTCGTCTTCTAATTTTCTGTTTCCCCATTTGCGTTTAAATTCAGACATGCCCATGCTTAGGGTGGCAGGGTTGTAAAAATACCATTTCCCACTGGATGTTTGATTAGCAAGGGGATTGCCATTTTGATTGTTCATAAACATCATGTTGTTGGCTTGTTGCTGTGCTTCTTCCTGTTTTATTCTTTCTTCTTCTATCAATTTCTTAATAATGCCATCAATAATTGCATTTCTGTCTTTTTCCGATAATTTGGCAATTCGTTGCAAACTGTCTTCATCTTGAATAATAATAAGATTGGATGCTAATGTACTTAAATTTTCCGATAATCCTTTTACACGTTTGTATTCGGGATGGTCAATACCTAAGAGAGTAATGGATGAATCATAATAGGCTTGAGCCGGTATATAACTTTTTTTGGAGAGATAAATATCACCCAACGACATGTAAGAAATGGCTTTTTGGTTTGTATTGTTTTTGGAAGTTGAAATGCTGCGTTTGAAACAGTCGATGGCTTGTTCTGTATTATTTTCCTTGTAATATAGATTTGCCATGGCGTAATAGATTTGGTCGAAATAATCAATGTTTTTGTCATCCTTCAACATTTTGTTCAATTCCTTGAGTATTTCTTCGGCTTTGCCATTGCTCGATGAAACATCAAAACACGTAGCCCTGTTGATTTGTGCATTGAAAACCATGTCGTATTTATTGCTGTATTTAATTACTTGTGAATACGCTTCACTGGCTTTGCCATATTGTTTATTGATTTGATAAAGTTGAGCCAAAATATAATGTGCTCGTGCTTTTTCCTGATGTGTTTTTAAAAAGGGAAGTGCCGTATTCAATTTTAATATAGCCTCGTCATATTTTTTTTGTTTAATGTATAATTGCACATAGGATTGATTCAAAAATTTGCGTAATTTTTTTGGAAAATCCTTGTCGCCATCCTCTCTATCGAGCAATGCCTTGGCATCTTCAAATTTGTTAAGTTGAACATAGGTTAATGCCAACCATATCGTGGCTTCGTACTTAATAAAACTCCACGTATATTCTTTTACTATATATTCAAAATTTTCTTCGGCAGCATACCAGTCGTGTTCAATAAAATTTGCTTTTCCGTGCATTAGCCATGCATCATCAACCCAGTTGCAAAATTCACTGCGATTATAAAAATCTCTTTCTTTTTGCGTTTGACTGCCACTTTTACGTTTGGGTTTTACCGTAATGGAATGTTTTTTAATTACAATGGCAGCTTTTTCTTTTGTTCTTGTCATTTCCGACGATGCTTGTTTAGTGGCGTCGTTGTTTATTATTGGTAATAAATTTAATACAAGGGAATAATCATCACCAGGATTGGAATTAATTTTTTTTATTCCTTGCTTATAAGCATCGTTGCCATTAAAGTATGCATTGTAGTGAGAGGTTAAATTGTGATACGTTCTCGACACAAAAGTGTTTCGCTTGGTGGAACAACTTACAACAACCACCGTAAGCACAGATAAAACTACAACGTAATAATGACGTTTCATGCGTTAAAAAAACTTGTACAAAATAACTGATTTTTTATCAATTTATTGCATGTACATAATAAAAAAGGGCAAGCTTCTTATATCGCACCGCTACAACCTCCTACCCTTGCTTTCTTCCGAACCTGGGGGAGTTTGGAGGGAGCTGGTCGTATAAGACTTGCCCGCTGCAAAGATAATGTTTTTTTTAATATAAAAATGTAAAAATCTTATCACGTCAATAATGACAAAATCGGTATTCAATTATAATGTTCTTGTGTAGATAAATCTTATTCTAATAAGCGACACAGCCTATTTACTTATTAAAATTTTCAAGTGCTCTGCTACCGTATTGGTCGTCACTTTCGGTGGCATTAAAATTATACATGCTATTGTTTCTACTACTTAGGCGGCGTTCCCAATTGGGGTCATAAACTTCGCCTCGCACATCGGAATGCAAAAGTGTGTAATCGTTTCCGACCAACGATGGATTGTAAAATACAAAATGACGGTTACGCTGATTTCCGATGACATAATATTGCCACATTTCATAAGGATAAGCCGAAGGTTCGTGTTTGCTTTCTATGACCTGGTCGGGTGCCCCATATTGCAAATATACCCTGCCTCTATCGGTAGCATATCCTTTCTTTACTTTTGAGCCATACAATTTATTTACATAGTCCACATTTTCCTTGTATTTTGCCCATTCCGATTCCGGGTCAAGGCTGTTACGGCTTTGCCAAAAAACAACGATAAACTGTTTCCATTGCTGAGGTTCGTTCGTTGCTAAAACTGTTTCGGCTTTATTCCATTCATTAGGGTTGGCAATAGGAGCAAGGCATTTGATAAAATCTTTCAGACTATCTGAATTGTTATACATATTGATAAAAGAGCTCTTTAAATCAATAGAAGTCAGGTTATCCCATTTTTTTTCAACATTAGTATTGTTGCGATAAAAAAATACTTTCTGGCTGGCAACGGTTTTATTTTCTTTATTGATGAACTCCAATACCAGATTATAGTTGCCCGATGGCAGTAAACTAATATCAAACGATGCAAACACGGGAATAATTTTTTCGCTTTTAATTTTTTTAGAAACAACATACGATTCCAAAGGTTCTTTTTTAGTTACCATACTGATATAATAACGCAGTAAGAAGGATTCATCGCTTAACTGCGTATTATAAATTTCGGCATACGTTTGAATTTTTTTAATCTCCGTCGGAAAATAATCTGATATGTATGGTTTAAGGTCATATCCACTTTTAGAAAAAATATTTTCAGATACGGTTGGTGCTACGCTTTCCAAAAATTCAATATCCGAAAACTGAATGTCATTTTTCAACGGTTGAATGGTTAACACATCAAAGTAATGATTCTCGCTTAATTTTGCTCTATTCAGTGTATCCTTGACAATAATTTCGAGATTATAGATGCCGGGTTCTATAAAAAAACGATGAACAAATAGAAAATCTTTTTTGCTGAGTGTATCATCCCATTGTGGACTGTTTACATTAAATTTTTGAAATTGTTTGATGGTATCATTTTGTTTAAACAGCATTATCACCTGTACTGTTCCCATATATTTGCCGTTCACGTTTTGGTATTTAATGGAATTTCCAGCAAAGGTAAAATAGGTTTCTATATATGGCTTACCTTCTTGATTGTAAAAGGTGGCGTAATAAAAATTACTTGTTACAGCCTTTACTTGAATAGCAAAGAGCAATGGTAAAAAAAATAATAACTGTTTCATGATTTTTTTTGTAAAGATACAAAGAAAAAATAAAAACAACTATGAAGAAGTGGCTGCATGGTGAGATTGCTTCGCTACGCTCGCAATGACGAGAGGGGGGTGAATAGTTACCTATTTTTTAGTTTTGTCATATCAATGGGTATTTGTGTTTTTGGGTCAATGGTTATGGCTTGTTGAAAATAGTTTAATGCTTCATCCGTTTTGTTTAAATTCATATATGTCAGTCCAATGTTAACAAGTGTTTGTGCATCTTTGGGATTGATTTCTATGGCTTTTTTCAAGAATATCAAAGAGGAATCGTATTGTCCAGAAATGCCATACGCAACGCCCAAATCTTTATTGGCAGCCTCATCGGTGGGCTTAATTGTTACGGCACGATTTAAAAAATATTTCGCTCTGGGTAAATCGTTCTTATACCGCCCATATAAGGTTCCCAACTGATAATTAACTTCAAAACGTTGCGGATTAATGGCAAACAAATCATTATACACTTTAATTTTATAATCAACACTGTCGAGGTTTCTAAAAATGAGTTCCAGATTGGAATAAACCAGATTGAAGTTAGGATTTTCTGCAAGTATTTTTTTATATGCCCAAACCGTTGAATCGTAATTTTTATCATATTCATAATATCCATTACCGAGCAATAGCAAGGCATCGGAATAGGACGGATAAATTTCGATAGCATGATTCAAGTATTTTAAGGCACGTTTTAAATAATCGTGTCGAAGCGATTCATTACCGGGTTTAGTGGCTTCTTCTATCAGTTTTCCACCCGCAGAACAATTGCTTTTGACACCATTAACGGAAACCTTTACATCAGTAGTAAATAATGTGAAATCATTTTTCCAGTTGGTATTTCGTGAAATGGTTTTAATGGCATATAACGACATGATGACCACAAAAACGGCTATTCTTGTTTGATAATTTTTTAGCCACTTGGGCAGTATTTCAGCAAAAAAGTACGCTGCAATAAGGCAAAAACCAATAGATGCTACAAAAACAAAACGTTCATTCATAAATACACCTATGGGGAATAAAATATTAGAAACGGGTGCCAGCGAAATAGCATAAAACAAAAGCCCAAACGAAACAATGGATTTTTTTTTGGTGTTTTTAATAGCCACCCATGCCAAAAATAAAACAATAAGCAGCGAAAGCCACGCATGCCAGTGTCCCCATTCGGTAACGGGTATATGATAGGGGTAATAATCGTAAGTCAATGGGTGTGGTATAAAGAGCAATTTGATGTATATGCCCATGGTGTATATAATGGTTGCATATTTTTGTGCCCAAGTCATTCCCAAAAACGAATTGTTCATCAGTTCGGGAACTGTTTTTATGGACGCACCACTTAATGCAGCATTGCGTGCTATAAAGTATATAAATGCAGCGAACCATAAGGGTAATGTACTTATAAGAATCGGTTTTATTTTCTTATCACTGAAAAACCATAGTGCTAACGGAATAGTAACTATAAACGTAGCCGCAATTTCTTTAGAGAACATAGCCATTAAAAAGGATAAAAAGGCAAACACATAATTTTTTCGTGCCTGTTCGTTGTTTATCGCTTTCAAAATAAAATAAAATGCCATAAGTGCACCCAAAAGTGACATAATTTCATCTCGTCCTTTTATGTTTGCAACTACTTCGGTGTGTATAGGATGAGCCAAATACAACAAAGTCGCCAAAAAAGGAATATGCAAATACCAAATCTCAGATTTGAACCGTGAGGAAAGTAACTTCTTTAAAACTAAAAACAGGAATATATTTAACAAAGCAAATAGCAATATATTAATAAAATGACTGATGTGTGGATTTTGTCCAACTATTTCCACTTCAATAGCAAACGTAACCAATGATAACGGACGATAACGCCCACCGGCTACCAAGTCTTTTCGTACTTTGAAAAAACCGGTAAACAATTCGTTTTTAAAAATTTCAGGAATACCGGCAATGCCTTTTAAGGTATAATCGTTTTGCGTGATGACAATGGCATCATCCAGAGCATAATCATTAAAAACCGTATTACCGTAATAAACAAAGGTAAGCAAAAAAATAATAAGATAGGCATATTTATGTAGCCAAATATTGTTTGAAACAGAAATAGCAGGCGTTGGCTGATTATTCTGTTTTATATTTTGTCCACGTTGATTTTTACCTGTTGACACTGTTTTTTGGCTGTTTCCTTTTTTTGCCATAAGACAAGTTGATTTATGTGCAAAAATACAAAAAAAATTAACCGATTCCATTTGAAAGTAATACCGACTTGCCAACAAGTTCATTAAAACAATTCGCTTCTCTTTTGTTTTAAACCCGAATAATTCATAAAACTTAGTTTCATGAATTACATAGGCGACAAAGATAAGGTAATATTTTTATTCTCTTTGCTCTAAAAATATAACTTTATCTAAGTCGTGGTTAAACCATTAGCCTGTCGGCATCCCGTCTCGTCATTATTGACGAGATTAGAGTTTGACGGGACAAAATTTATTTCATTCTTTTGTTAGCGGTTTGGTATAAAATGGTTAGTTGTTCCTATAAAAAATCGTTTATTTATGGGTAAAAACTATTCGTCGCTACAATGGTTGTTTTGGTGTATGGCGTATTTGGTTTATTTGTTTGTGAATTATTCCAATTAATATCTTACTCCCAAAAAGTAAATAAGAAAACTGAACAATAGCGAAAAGAAAATAATAGAAACACTGAGTGTCATTATTACTATTAGACTGCGTCCATAGAACCTTACAGTAATAAATGTGCCAATGGGAATAGATAAAATAAGGGGTGTTAAAATAGCCAGTCCGATAATGCCTACATTGTTTTTGAGTTTAATATATTTTCGCTTCCGCTTGTACGACACGTTATTTTTATTGCTTCGTTTAAACAGATTACTAAAATTATTACTTAAAGTTTTCAATTGCATTTTGGTTTTAGGAAAGCGATTTAAATAAACATGAATTAGTTTGAAATATAAATTAATTATTCTTTCCCATAAAAAGATAAAGAACATTACACCTCCAATTCCACCGAGCGTAGTAATGATAACGGTTTGCAAAAATGAAAAATGCAACGAATATGCCAGTGGAAAGGCAAAAATAAATTTAACGCTACTCAGTAAAAACAAAGAAATGGCTTTGGCTAACATAATTATATTTTACTTCCATAAGCCAAATCGCCTGCGTCGCCAATACCGGGAACAATATACGATTTAACGGTTAATTCTTCATCTACGGCGGCAGTCCAAAGAGTAATCTGACGGGTGTCAAGTTTTTTCTGTATATTGCTTATGCCTTCGGTACTTGTAATAATGGTAGCAATATGGGTATGTTTAGGAATGCCGTTTGACAATAATGCCTGATACGAAAGAATAATAGACGAGCCTGTGGCAAGCATGGGGTCGCATAAAATAAGGGTACGACCTTCCAGTTTAGGACAGGACATATATTCCAGTTCGATATGAAATGTACCGTCTTTGCTATATTTTCTAAATGCACTGATAAATGAATTATCGGCAGAATCAAAAAAGTTCAGCATGCCTTGATGAAAGGGTAAGCCGGCTCGCAGAATGGTTGCCAATACGGGTTTTTCAACAGGCAATGGCATATTGGCAATTCCCAAAGGGGTTATTACCTGTTTTTCTTCATAAGAAAATGTTTTGCTGATTTCGTAAGCAAAAATTTCTCCTATTCGTTCAAGGTTTTTGCGAAAACGCATGCTATCCTGCTGAATATTCTCGTCTCTCAATTCCGAGACAAACTGGTTAAGTAAACTTTTTTCCTTTCCTAAAACGTGTAAATTCATATGCTAATGTTTTATCAATCGTAAAAAAAATGGAAGTGCATTATAATAATAATGTACATAACTGCAATTAGTTGCACCAAAACTTTCATAAAATCTTGCCACACCGGGAATCATGGAACCTTCAAAGTCTAAAATTACATTTTTTTCTGCATATTTTCTAATAAATTCATCCAGCAATAAAAACATGGCTTTTTTTTCTTTTCCCACCGGCGAACTAACGGCAAATAAATAAAATGCTTTTTGATGTGTAAAAATAAACAAAACAGACGATACCAGTTGGGTTTTATCATAAACAGAATAAATTTCGCCAAACTTGTATTTTAATGAAAAGGTAACGATGTGCTTAATTTTTTCATAATCTTTATTTGATAAATGTATAACTTTTGATTCCATATTTTTTTTCAAAAACTGGATGAACGTGTCGGCGTTAATGTCGTTTATTTTTACCGTTAGTTTATTTTTTTGTGCTTTTAAAATATTTCGCTTGGTATTGGTATGAAATTTATTCCATAAATACGTATAGGGAGGTATTAGGTCCAGTTCAAAATTATTTTTTTTTGTAATAAGGGCATGAGTTGTTGACTCAGAAAGAACATTGAGTTTATTAAATTGCAGAGAAATATAATGGAAATGTTGCTGTGTATATTCTATAAAAGGATGGATATTGGCTATGAGTTGAATGTTCGGTGAAAAAACACCTAATTGTTGAGTAAACAAAGGTTGCTGAAGTATAGAATATCCCATAAACTTTTTTACAGGCAGGGGCATTACGGCTTCATAATCGTTTAGCACCAAGGCATCCCACGTTTCACAAACAATGTCCAAATACCAAGAAAATCCATATACGTTGCCATTAACAGCATGTAGAATGACTTTTTCCCATTTTGCTCTATCAATTTTGCTATATGGCAGGTGTTTTATTTCCATAGTGCATTGGTAAACGTAATATTTGCTAATCTATTATTCAAGGTTCAACATTTCTTCAAACACCGTCTTCCAAGATTTCCACGGTTTAATGTCTTGTAACGTTTCATTATGCCACAACGAAACGAATACCCCATTATATTTTTTTATAATATGAATGTAGTCGGAAATTTTTTGTATGGCTTCTTCTGAATTTAATTTCAAACTATCAAACAATGTCTTGTCAATAAAAGGAACAGGAAATACCCGTAACGAAGTTTTTTTGTTTTGTTCTAAATCAAAAAAATAAAACGGGGTGCAAGTAGCAGCACGAAATCCGTCTGTTTCAACATATCCCATAGAATAGTCTTCGCTAATGCCCAATTGAACAAGTTGACGATAATATTCAGGCAATTGAAACTTCATGAAATGAAATCTATTTTGATGTATGCTATGATGACATACCGACGACAATGCCTTTATTTCGTCGGCTGCTGTATTTTTTTCAATGGCGTAGTACGAAAGATGAATACCAATATTTACAGATTTGTTTAATTGTTCTACCGTTGAAACAAACAATGGATGCCGGTAATACAAATTGCGGTCATACTGGTCTTTTTTGCTTGTCAGGATAAAAAAAATGGGCGTTAAATGATGCGAAGCATATTGCTGACAAACATAGGAATATGTATCATAGGGGTCGTTAATTTTATGCAGAGAGTATAAAAAGCGTTGTTTTATAAGGTCTCCACGCAAATAAAGTGCTGCTTTGGCAGTAGAAAGTAACGATGTGATGAGCGATTTCCCTTTAAAGGCATAAAGATTATCTACGTCTATGGTAGGAATATGTTTATATAAGGGACGTTCTATCAGAAGGGTGGGAAATTCGGCTTTTAACAGGAGTATCATTTTTTCAATCCATTCGTTAACAACAGGTTTATGAAGTAGTTGTTGTTGTTCTGCCCATGAATAGTGAAAATCGAATCGTTGATGATGGTCTTTTTGAGGCAGTATATATTCTTCATAACGACATATAAGCCAAAACGATGCTGAAAAAATATCAAACGGAATAAATGTACGTGCATCGCCGGTAGCAAAGATAACTTTTCCCCATTCGGTGTCAACAGTTTCGGGTAAATCATGATGAATGGATGTTTCGTTCAGGAGTGTACTTGCCCAAATCCATTTTCCTTTGGTAATAAAATTGGGTGAATAAATTATTTTAGGTCCTGCATAGTTTTTATAATCGTCTATGTTTGAAGTTAAGGTATAGGAAACAAATACAACGCGATTAAATATAAATTGAAGAATGTATTCTAATCGTGGATTTTTATATGGTGAATAAATCAACAACATGTTCAAAGAATGTTCTCATCGGCAAAACTGTAGTATGCCGTTTGTGAAACAATTAAATGGTCAAGCAGTTGGATATCGAGTAGTTTGCAGGCTTCCTTTAATTTGCGGGTAATATTCAAATCTTCGTTGCTGGGATTGAGTGTTCCGCTGGGATGATTGTGTGCAAGGACAACAGCAGTTGCTTCATCGTAAAGTGCCTGTCGAAGAATGCGTCGCGGGTCAATAATCGTGCTGGTTTGCCCTCCTGTGCTTAAATGATAGTATCCGATTAACTTGTTGGCGCGGTTTAGGGTTAAATACCATGCTTCTTCATAAGAAAAATCGGCAATGATGGAACGAAAAAACTGATATACTTCCTTACTGCATGTAAACTGTGGCAATTGAATAGCTGTTTCAAGGTTTCTACGATTTCCCAGTTCCAGAGCGGCAACAATGGTAACCGCCTTGGCAGGACCAATACCCGGAATATCTTTAAGTTTAAGAATGTCAAATTGAGCTAGTACATTAAGATTATCGTTGGCATCTCTCAGCAAATGGGATGCTACATCCATGGCTGTATTTTTGGTAGTGCCTGTGCGAAGTAAAATAGCAAGCAGTTCGGTATTGCTTAGTGCATGCACGCCTTTTTTTAGGAGTTTTTCTCGTGGTCGGTCATCGGCAGACCACATTTTGATGGAAGAAAAATTTTTTTCGTTCATAAAAATAAAAAAAGTCTCCCAAAGTTAGGAAGACTTTTTAAAAGTATGTTTTAATTTTATAAAAGTTTATTTGGAAAGTGCATTGACATGTTTTGCCAAACTTGATTTTAAATTGGATGCTTTGTTTTTATGAATCACATTTCTTTTTGCCAATTTATCAAGCATTCCCGCAACCTTGGGAAGAAGTGTGGTGGCTTCGTTTTTGTCTTTGGTTGTTCTTAGTTTTTTTATTGCGTTACGCGTTGTTCTTGCAAAATAACGATTTTCTAACCGTATTGTTTCGTTCTGACGAATACGCTTTAAAGTAGATTTATGATTTGCCATATAAAAAAAATTAATGTTCGTTGGTAGCCCGTAGGGGACTCGAACCCCTGATTTCAAGAATGAAAATCTTGCGTCCTAACCGACTAGACGAACGGGCCGTCTTTAAAAATTAGGAGTGCAAAGGTAGGGGTATTATTTATTATTTCCAAATCTTTTCTTGCTTTTTTTCTTATTTTTCTTATTATCAAATCTATCAGCACGTTCCTCTTCCATGCCATTCGTGAAGTCTAAGGAGGGTTTGGATGTTCTTTTTTCATCCATAGAAGTAAATTTTGAAATATCTGGATTTATGCCATTGGCGTTTTGTTGAAGAATTTCCTTTACTTGTTCCACTGATAGTGGAATTAATCCTACCGACACATCCTTAACTTTGGAATACCAGAACATGCCTCTAAAAATGTCCATTTTTTGACAAAACAAATCTCCATCGAGAATATGAAGTGTTTCATACATTTCTGGAAAATTTTTACGGGCATCCACATATACATCCAGTTCATAATTCAAGCAGCATTTAAGTTTGCTACACTGCCCGGTAAGTTTTTGTGGATTGGAGGTAAGTTCTTGCAATCGAGCATTGGTAGTACCCACCGAAATAAAATTATCTAACCATGTTGAACAGCAAAGTTCTCTGCCACACGAGCCAATGCCACCTATTCTGCCGGCTTCCTGTCGTGCACCTATTTGTTTCATTTCTATTTTTACACGAAATTCAGCGGCTAAGATTTTTATTAATTCTCTAAAATCCACCCGCTCATCGGCAATGTAATAAAAAATAGCCTTTGATTTGTCGCCTTGATATTCCACGTCTCCTATTTTCATGTTGAGTTTGAGCGATTGTGCTATTTTTCGTGAGCGTATCATTGTACTTTGCTCCAGCATAATTGCCTGATACCATTTTTCTATATCTGTTGGTTTTGCCAAACGATATATTTTTTTCTGAACGGTGTCGGGTTGTACTTCGCTTATCCGTAATTGGTCATATACCACATCGCCCAAAGCGTTTACAATGCCTATATCATGACCGGTCTGGGCTTCTACTGCTACAATACTTCCTTTGGTTAAGGGTATTTTTGCGCTATTTCTAAAAAAATCTTTGCGTGTATTTTTAAAACGCACTTCTACCAAATCTGAAATAAAAGAAGAAACAGGTACATCTGGCAAATTGTATGTATCAAATTTAATACAACCCATTAACTCATTACAAGAAATATCATTTTCTGTTTTTTGAAGAACGCAACCCCGTGTATAACAATACGTTTTTTCCATTGTGTTAAGATGTTTTTGTCTGTACAAACTTACAATATAATTTTTATACAATAAATGATTATTGATTTTTTTCCTAAGTTGAGCATAGTAAACATTATAATTACTACTACGATTTCATACCAAACCGCTAACAAAAGAATAAAATGAATTTTGTTCGTTGGTTTTGGTTCATGCCGACAGACTAACCGTTTTCAAACAAAAGCGAAACGTATGGTTTTAATGAACTTGTTAGCAAGTCGGTATTATATTTATTTGTCTGTCTTTTTTAAAGTATGAACGCTAACGTTTTATTTACACAACAAATATACAACTTTCGTAAATACAAAATATCAAACCTGCGTAAACCACTTTTTGGTTTATGCGGTATATTGAATGATATATTACATTATATCAATATGATAAACTATTATTATTTTAATAAAAATAGTTGCATTTACGAATGTTTTACTTACCTATGTTATGATTAAATTTATTACAATGGACATTGAAAATTTAATTACGGTTTTTGAACGGAAACTTACGCTTCAAAGGTATAGCATCAATTTTATAATGTTTGTGTACCCTAAAAAATAAATTTGCAATTGTTATCATGTTGTATATGTAGCAGTTATGTTTTGTCTCTCCTCAACTTGGTATAAGTGTTGTGGATGAATAATGAAGTGTTAGCGAATGATGAGTTAGTATGATATTAATATTATTATTAACTTGCCCCCGAATTTATACGTTAATCAATTTAAGATTTATAATATAAAATGGAACAAAACATGAATTTGGATGAGTTGACTAAAATGGCTACACAAGTACGAAGAGATATTATTCGAATGATACACGGAGCAAAATCGGGTCATCCAGGTGGTTCATTGGGTTGTGCCGACTTTTTAACAGTTATGTATTTTCATATACTCGATATTCAGCCTTCTTCTTTTACAATGGAAGGTACAAATGAAGATATGTTTTTTCTGTCCAATGGACACATTTCTCCCGCATGGTACAGTGTATTGGCACGACGTGGATATTTCCCCATTAGTGAATTAGCCACTTTTAGAAAAATAAATTCACGCTTGCAGGGACATCCTACACCAGCCGAACATCTTCCAGGCATTAGAATTGCCAGTGGTTCGCTGGGGCAAGGTTTATCTGTTGCCATAGGGTCTGCCATAGCCAAAAAACTACAACATGATTCTCATTTGGTATATGTATTAACCGGCGATGGCGAACTGGAAGAAGGTCAAATTTGGGAGGCTGCCATGTTTGCTGCGGCTAAAAAAATAGACAACCTGATTGTTACTGTTGATTATAATGGTAAACAAATTGATGGAGCAGTGGACGATGTATTATCACTGGGCAATCTTCATGCTAAATGGGAAAGTTTTGGATGGCATGTTCTTGAAATGAACGGAAATCAGATTCCTTCTATTATTCAAACTATGATGCAAGCCAAACAACATACTGGCAAAGAAAAACCTGTCGTTATTTTAATGAAAACCGAAATGGGCATGGGTGTGGACTTTATGATGGGTACACATAAATGGCATGGTACACCGCCCAACGACGAACAGGCACAAAGAGCATTGGCACAATTGCCCGAAACGTTAACCGATTACTAATGAAAAAAATTCTTGTCATCACCATAACTGTTATTTTGTCCTTTTGTGGTACTTATGCACAACTGCAAGCACCTGCTCTTACACGTATTCTTTTTGTTTTCGATGCTTCCAATAGTATGTATTCCAAATGGGAATCGGATTCTCGTATCAATATTGCAAAACGATTACTTACTCAAATGCTCGACAGTTTAAAAAATATCGAAAATGTTGAAGTGGCGTTACGCGTTTTTGGTCATCAAAAACCCGTGCCACCGCAAGATTGTAAAGATACTCGTTTGGAAGTGCCCTTTCAAAAAAATAATATTGACGACATCAAAGCCGTTATTCAGAGAATTGAACCCAAAGGCACAACACCTATTGCCTATTCGCTGGAAAGTGCTGCACTTGATTTTCCCAAAAGCACTCCCAGTCGCAATATCATTATTCTTATTACCGACGGTATTGAAGAATGTGGTGGCGACCCCTGTGCTGTTTCCATTGCGTTGCAAAAACAGGGTATTATTCTTAGACCCTTTGTTATTGGGATTGGATTGGATGAAGATTTTAGAAAATCATTCGAATGCGTGGGACAGTATTTTGATGCTACCAGCGAAAAACAATTTAAGGATATTTTAGGAATAGTTATATCGCAAGCATTAAACAATACTACATTGCAGGTTAATCTGCTCGACATTAACGAAAATCCAACCGAAACCGACGTGCCAATTACATTTTATGACAAAAAAAAGGGAAAAATAATGTACAACTTTATTCACACTCTTAACAGCAAAGGCAATCCCGATACGCTTGTTCTTAATCCGCTTATTACTTATAAAATGGTGGCACATACCATTCCACCTGTTTATATTGACAGTATTCAACTAACGCCCGGCAAACATACCATTGTTGGCACCAATGCGGCGCAGGGACTTTTAACCGTGAAAGGGAATGTTCAATATTTTAAGGAAATTCAATGCTTAATTAGACAAAAAGGAAATCCTTACATCCTTCATGTTCAGCGAATAAACGATATCACTAAACTTATTATCGGCAATTATGATTTGGAAATATTAAGTCTTCCACGCTTATATATCAATGATGTGAATATCAGTCCCAATCACACTACCACTGTTCAAATACCCGATATGGGAATAGTTACATTTATGTTTGATGCGCCCGGTTATGGTGCCATTGTTCAGGAAAAGGACAACAAAATGGAATGGGTAGTTAACCTTGACGGTGAAAGTACGCGACAAACCTTTACGTTATTACCCGGACATTACAGAGTTATCTGGAGAAGCAAAAACATAAAAAAAACCGTTTACTCCATCGAAAAAAAATTCACTATTGTTAGCAATACTTCCATTCCCATTATTGTTAAATAAATGGTGTTAGCAAGAATAGATGAACAGTGAACAAGGAATAAAAAATTATCATGTATGAAAAAATATATTGCAACAGAAAAGAAAGATACTCGTTCAGGCTTTGGAGCAGCCCTTTATCAAATAGGAGAAAAAAATGAAAAAGTAGTAGCCCTTTGCGCTGACCTTACAGGTTCTTTAAAAATGGATGATTTTGCAAAGGCATTTCCAAACCGTTTTATCCAAACAGGTATTGCCGAAGCCAACATGATAGGAATTGCTTCTGGATTAGCCATTGGTGGATACATTCCATTTGCTGGCACTTTTGCTAACTTTGCATCGGGTAGAGTTTACGACCAAATTCGTCAGGTGGTTGCCTATTCCAATAAGAACGTTAAAATTGCTGCATCACACGCCGGTATCAGCCTGGGTGAAGATGGAGCCACACATCAAACCATGGAAGATATAGGGCTTATGCGGCTCTTGCCCAATATGACGGTTATTAATCCCTGCGATTATAATCAAACCATAATGGCTACCGTAGCAGCAGCCGATTACATGGGTCCTGTGTATTTACGTTTTGGACGTCCAGCAGTACCCAATTTTACTTCGTTAACATCACCTTTTACCATTGGACAAGCCATTCTACTCGAAGAAGGAACTGATGTAACCATTATTGCTACTGGACATTTGGTATGGAAAGCCTTGGAAGCCTGTGACATATTGAACGAACAAGGAATTCATGCCGAAGTGATGAATATACATACCATTAAACCACTGGATGAAAAAAGCATACGGTCGTCTGTCATTAAAACCCATTGTGTGGTAACGGCAGAGGAACACTTGAAAAATGGTGGTTTGGGTGATGCTGTAGCACAATTTTTATCGTCTGATTTTCCTGTGCCAATAGAATTGGTTGCCATGAACGATTGTTTTGGTGAAAGCGGTACACCCGATGAACTAATGACCAAATATGGTTTAACCACAGAGGCAATTGTGGCAGCATCTCAAAGGGCAATAGCACGTAAAAACAGTTAATCCCTGCATGAAACAGCATCGCAGTGATACAGATATTATTAACGACATACTTCAAGTAGAGACATCTCATGCTGCTTTTCGTGAATTGATAGAAAAATACCAGACACCCCTGTATTGGCACGTTCGCAAAATTGTATTAAACCACGACGATGCCGATGATATTCTTCAAAATACGTTTATTAAAGTATGGTCTGCTATTCCACAGTTCAGACAACAATCAAAATTATATACCTGGCTTTTCAGAATTGCCACCAATGAAGCCCTGACCTTTTTAAAACAGAAAAATAAAAACAACACGTTGTCCATAGATGACCTTAGTAGTGAATGGATAACAAAACTACGGGCAGACCCTTATTTTAATGGCGACGAAACGGAACTTGCCATGCAAAAAGTTCTTTTGTTATTACCGGATAAGCAGCGTATTGTTTTTAATATGCGATATTATGATGAAATCCCTTATGAAGAAATGTCTGAAATATTAGAAACGTCGGTGGGAGCCTTAAAAGCATCGTATCATCATGCAGTTAAAAAAATTGAAAATTATTTACAACAATCGTTAAACCTTAGTCTAAATGAATAGTCAAAGCAATATGAACCAGAATTCTATTCATAAAAAAAATCCGTTTACTGTGCCTGAAGGTTATTTTGAAACCTTTTCCGATAAGGTAATGAGACAAATTAACGAAACGCCTGTATCGCCTAAGGAAATAAAAAGAAACCTATTTTTAAGGCATCCATTTGCCATTGCCGCCAGTATTGTTGGTTTTCTCCTAATTTCTTATACGGTTGTACATTTCCTGATTTATAAACCTGCTGAAAAATATAAACAACTGGCTCAACAAGCAGATATAGAAGAGATTATTTTACCATTGGTGGATGAAAATGAAATTGCAGAAGCATTTGATTATACAGCCAATGCCTCACTCGATGGTGATGATATCGAAAATTATTTGTTAAATAAAAATATCCATGAAAAAGCCATTTCAAACTATATAAATAAATAAATATTAATCATGAGAACAACTATTATTTTATTTTTTTTATTGATAAGCATAACCTTGACAGCACAGCCGCCGGACAAGTGTAATAAGCATGAAGAACAAATACAGGCTCAAAAAGTAGCCTTTCTAACCAAAAATCTTGATTTAACAGTGCAGGAAGCCCAGCAGTTCTGGCCTGTTTATAACGAGTACGAAAAGAAAAAAGATGCCTTGTTTAATGATGAAAAAAATCTTTTACGTTCAATGATAAATAATGATAAACTAAGCGATAAAGAAATGGACGACCTTGTTAATAAATATGTAGATTTGCAACAAACCGAAGCCAAACTGGCACAGGAATACAATATCAAGTTTAAAAAAGTGCTACCTATAAAAAAAGTAATGATGTTATATGCTTCCGACCACATGTTTAAGCGTGAATTGCTAAAACAATTGCGGAATTGCCCCATGCCAAAGGAAAAGTAATGAACTACTCCTTATACCAAACCGCTAACAAAAGAATGAAATGAATTTTGTTTGCGTGTTTTTGTTAATGCCAACAGACTAACCGTTTTAAAACAAAAGCGAATCGAATGGTTTTAATGAACTTGTTAGCCATTCGGTATAAGATCAGAACTCCTGACCCATATATTGATAATCAATATTTTTGTAAATTTGTGCCGC
>CAYSIN010000012.1:0-43751 GCA_964431135.1 uncultured Bacteroidales bacterium | reverse complement strand
TGAAAGCAATTGATAAAAATTTTTGTAGTGTATAAAAATAGGGTGAATTTTAGGTGATTAACGATGTAAGCGGTTTGGTATTAGGTTTCCATACATAAACTCTCCATGTTTTTTTGATTTTTTCCATGGCTAAACCTTTAAGGTTTTTCCCTGCTAGCCAAAGTCTTTAAAAATAAAAAATGGAGTGCTCGGCGAAGTTTTGCGTGTAGGCAAGTGTAGTGGCTAACTTCGTCGGGCTTAAATATTTTTTAAGGAGCAACTACTTAATGTATAACGGTTACAGGTCCAGTTTTAATACGGGTTACTTCCTGATTATCTTTAAAAGTTGCCATCCATGTATAAGTACCCACAGGAACAAATTTACCATCTTTGGTTCTGCCGTCCCACTCTTTATTAATGTCATTGGTTTCAAAAATTATTTCTCCCCAACGGTCATAAATGGCAATATGGAATGTATTGAAATCTATATTGGTAGCAAAGACATGCCACCTCTCGTTTTTACCATCGTTGTCCGGTGAAAAGGCAGTTGGAGCATAAAACGTATATGAACCTGAAACGGATAAATGTTCCCACGATGTATCCTTACACCCATGCGAACTGATGGCAATCAGATATACATCATATTCAGCAGGTATATTGGGATATAAATGATAGGGACTTTCCAAATTGGAGGAATCAGTATCACCAAAATTCCAGTAATAAAGTGATGCTCCTGTTGAAAGATTTATAAAGTGAACATCCGTATTCAGTATAGTTACATTCAATGGGTCAGTTATAAACTTCGACACGGGTATGGGATATACCGTTATCAAGTTTGGAATGATTTGCTGTGTCTGACATCCGTTTGAATTTTGGGTAATAAGCGAAACGGTGTAAGTACCTGCATTTTCATAAACATGAACAGGCGTTTTTAAATCGCTGGTATTGGCAGAGTTCAGGTCTCCAAAATTCCACCAATATGTTTGTCCATAGTCGGTACTTGTTTCTATAAAATGAACAGTTAAGGGAGCACAACCTTGCAATATATCTGCCTGAATATTATTGGGAGGTGATGGTATAACCTGAATATTGAAATAGAAAAACAGTGGTGGTGTATTGCAATCATCTTCAACCCGTATAACATATCCACCCGAAGATTCTGGATAGAGCGTATGTGGTAATGTAATCTGTGCTGTATCATTAATAGTGATAATGTAATTTCCATTTCCACCGCTAACGCTACCGCTAAATATCAACGGTTCTCCACTGCACAGAGTTGAATCATTAATATGGATATCGGCAGTTATCGGGGGACGAACATGTACTGTTGTGCCGGATACCGTTATACAACCATGCGAATCGGTTACCGTAACCATATAACTGGTAGAAACAACAGGCCAAACATCTATTAATGTATCGTGAGAGCCTGTATTCCAAGTATAACTATACCCGGGTGTGCCACCGGTAGCAGATACATATAAATGTGCTGTATCATTAATGCAAATCATTACATTTTGAGAAACATCGGCATATAATTTACCGGGTTCTATTATATGAGCCGAATCATTAGTAATACATCCATGACTGTCTATAACGGTAACGTAATAGTCGCCTGCACTCAATTGGTCAATATCTTCATTTCCTGAACCATTACTCCATTGAATAGAATAAGGCGGAACACCTCCTGTAATGGTCATATTAATAGCACCGTTTATTTCCCCATGACAACGCACATCGTTTACTTGTAATTGTATATTTACATAAGTCGGCGGTTCGTTAACAACAGCGGTGTAAGTTGCTGTGCAACCATTATAATCAGTAATAGTAACAGTGTATGTGCCTGCTATAATGCTTGATAAATCTTGTGTATTTTGACCGCTGCTCCATAAATAACTGTATGGTGGTGTACCACCCGTTGGCATAAGGTCAACAGCCCCTGTACTATACCCATGACATAGTACATCGGTAATTTGATATGTTGCACTTAACGGAGCCAATGGTTGATTTATAAAAACGGAAGCCGTAGCAGTACAATTATGAGAATCGGTTATGGTTACTGCATAGTTTTCAGTGGGAATATTTTGAAGGTCTTCGGTTGTATCACCCGTGTTCCAAATATATTGGTAGGGAGGCGTTCCACCTGAAACAATAAGATTGGCATTGCCATCAGAAAATCCATAGCATGTAACATGGGTAGGCATTATGATTGCGGCAAGCAAGGGTGGTTGATGAATGGTTTCGGTTAACGTAACAGTACAGTAATTGGCATCGGTAACCGTTACCGTATAGGTATTTGCTGTAATATGTTCAATGTCTTCCTGAGTATAACCATTCGACCACAAATAATGATAGGGTGGCGTTCCACCACTGGCTGTAATTGCCAGAAAACCGTCGTTTCCACCATAGCAAAGCACATGTGCAAGCGAATCGAGCACAACACTCAACGAAGTTGCTGGTTCTGTAATAGTTATACTATCTGTCATGGGGCATCCAACTGCATCTACTACTGATAATGTATAAGTTCCTGCTGGTAAATTGGTTGCATTGGCACCATTGCCTCCCATAGGTATCCATTGATAGGTATATGGAGGTGTCCCGCCACTGACCTGAGAATAAATAATGCCTGTACTATCACCATGACATAATACATTTATTGGAATAAAATGAATATAGATGGGAGGATTCGTTTCAGTAATCGTATCAACACCCGTATGAGAACATCCGTTGATATCACTCACGGTAACATAATATATACCACTGAGCAATCCTGAAATTGTATTAGTAGTGGAATATGAAGTATCTATTACACCGTTAGACCATGTATAAATGTATGGTTGCGTTCCATTGGCAACAGTAACGGTAATAGAACCAATACTGTCATTAGCGCATATATTATCACTATCTGTTATAGATACGAGTTGAAATTCAGGATTGGGTATCATTACAATACCATTGAATGTAGTATCAATAAAACCAGCCAATTCCCATGTATCATCATACCATGTAAACGGAATATAGCCCAATGGCAGCGAAATATTAACCAGTGGACCAATATGAAATGTCCAATTCATAATATGAGGAAGGTTTCCAGTACTATCATTATAAGTGCCGCCTTCGCCAGTGCTGTCGTACAACTGTTTCAAATAGGTCAATTCATCACCTGTAATAGCCGGAGAGCATACTTCTTTAGGAATAGAATCGGTTGAATCGGAAAGCGAAATACAAAACTCTGGTACTACAACCGCATTTTTAAAGGGCAATGTAATAGTGATGGTAAATTCCAACGCCTGTACCATAAAATTAAATGCAATACTGTCCCACACATGATTATTAAACTGATTGCCCAAATGTGCTGCCATACCGATAGGCATCTGTGGCCAGCCAAAACATGGATACCGATACTTAAAGTCCATACAGGTTTCAAAAGAAATACTATCGGAAGTTCCCTGGTCAACTAACTGATTGCCATTGTGCGGGTCGGTAACCCAAAAATCTACCGGTGTAGGAAAAGTAAAGATGGAATAAATGGTTGGAGTAAAAGTTAAATCTTGTTGCATAGTACTGGAAATGCCTAATTGAGCAGATAGCAAATTATAATCTATGGTAATTATGCTAAAACTATAGGTACCGTGTAACATTTGTAAAAATTGTTGTATGGCAGGTCCCTGAGGTGGAGGTATGAACTGTGCCAAAAAAGATAAAAATTGAATAATATCTAATTCTAATCCCATATAATTACTGTCGCCATTGGCTCCCAATATTTGATGACACGGGTCTGATGTATCAAGCCAATCGGTTGTTTCAATATATGGAAGCGTTATCCATCCACTCAATCCTATACCAAAAAGATTATTAAACACAATAGGAAGTACCGTGTCATGACAAATAGTAAGTGGTGGAAAACTACTTGGGTCATAACAGGGATAATCTACTTCACCGGTTTGTCCGTTTAAATATATTATATGAACCGAGTCATCCGGAACATTAATGTTGGCTATTTGAATACTGTCACAAGCACCCAGACAAACTTCAGCACCTATATCAAGTCCAAAACCATATTCTAAATCCAGTGATAAAACACCTGCCTGCGGGAAATGACTGTATAGTTCCCAACCCGGCAATACCTGATAACTTGAATTAATCGTTACAATTTCACCTGGATTGAAGGTATAGTTATTAGGAATTTCATAAGTTATTTCTACTGGATAATCAACGTCAATCCATCCTGTTGTCCATCCATACATGGAAAAACTGGAACCCAATAAAATATGAGTATCAATAGTAAAATTAGCTCCTACTTGTTGACCAAGAATATTATCCATAAATCCAAAAGAAATCAGCGTATCAAACTGTACATGAAATAAACTGAATGAGAAATTGATATTAAAAGGTGAACCATTAGGTCCCCACATATTCTGGTTTTGTGTTGACCAATATACATTGTGAGAAATCGTATAGGTTTGTGAATATGCATTGCTCAGATACAAACACGAGACGAATGACAATATGAATATAATTCGTTTCATTTTATTTTTATTGATTATCAAATTTTACAGTTAAAATACTTTTTCTCACTAACTTATATATAAAGGGTTTAACATTTACAGGGTACGTTACATTTATCCAAACGGTCTTAGTTCTATTACCGGTAAACAACATCATTCGTTCAAACGGAACAGGTTTGTGCGTAGAATCCATACCCGGAATACTGAAAGAAATAGTTAATAATTTGGCTGTCATACCGCTGGTGGTTTGAACATCTTCGGTTGAAAGTAGAACAGCATTTTGTTTGGCTATATCTTCTGCACTTAACCGATTGACCAGAGTATTGTATTGATAGCCATTTACTTCAGTACAAGTAATGGATGTTGTTGTTAACAGATTGATAAAACCACGTACACTTTCTACGGCTTTAAAATTTTGTGGGGGCATAATAGAAACCTGTGTCTGTGGAAATGTATCATAAGGTAATAATTGAATTTGCGCAGTATCGTTTATATTGGTTTTTGTTTGTGAAAAACTTAGACTACAATAAAGAATAATAAAAAGTGTTAAATATTTTTTCATATTCATATTTTATTCAAAGACGATAAAAAATTTTATTGGTTGCTTGATGAGGCATTTTTTTTATTTTTTTTAAATTCATTTAATTTTTGTTTTATCAATAAAGCCGAATCCAAATAGGCTTCGGCGCTTTTATTGCAACAGGCATTTTTAAATTTCTTTTCAAGTTCTTTTATAACTTCAAAAGTAAAAAGTTGTAAATCATCCATATTAATATTTAAAAACACTAATTTTACGCAAAGATAAAGTAATAGTTTCAATTCCTTTTGACTTTATGCAAAAAAAAATAATTTTTTTATCCATAATTAAATTTGTAATTTCACGCCGTCAAATTGAACATCCATTTTGACATGATGGAGAGGTGTCCGAGTGGTCGAAGGAGCACGCCTGGAGAGCGTGTATTCCGCTTCAAACGGAATCGCGGGTTCGAATCCCGCTCTCTCCGCTAAAAAATTATTGGATGCAGCATCAATCTTTTTGGGCAACATTTATGCTTTATTTTGGCGTTTTTATGGTATTTATATATCTAATGCTGGGATTATGTCTGATTTTTGCACCAATATTAAAATATATTGACAAAGAGCCAAAAGTTATTTTTGGCATTTTCTTTGTCGTGTATGGCATATTTAGATTAATAAGAATATATCCAAAAATTTTTCATCCTGAAAAAGAAAATGAGCAAAATGAAGAAAACGATTAATTTACTTTACGGTGTACTTTTTCTGGTACTTGTTTCGTGTAATCAGCAAGGAAATATTGCCAACGACGAATCGCCTACTCGTGGAAATGCCAAAATTGCTTGTGACGAGTCATTTAAACTTTTATTTGATACGGAAATTTATGTCTTTGAAAGTCAGTATAAGGATGCTCATATTCATGTGACGTATGCACCTGAGAATGAACTTTTCAAACTTTTTTTTAGCGACTCTGTTACCGCCATTGTTACCACTCGAACATTGACTAAAAATGAAGAAGAAGGATTATTAAAAAACAATATTGTTCCTAAAACGACCCCTATTGCTTATGATGCCCTTGCCTTTATCATTAATCGCGAAAATCCAGATACCACCATGGTATTTAGTAAGGTAAAAAAAATATTTACGGGTGAATATAAATCATGGAAAGACATTAATCCAACATCAACGTTGGGAAATCTGGCTGTGGTTTTTGACAATGACCATTCTGCCAATGTAAGATATATTAATGAAAAGTTTGAATTGCAACAGAAATTTCCGCCTACGTGTTTTTCTGTTAATTCAAACGACGAAGTGATAAATTATGTTGAAAAAAACAAAAATGCTATAGGCATTATCAGCGTAAATTATATTAGCGACCCTCACGATTCGCTTACCATAAGTTTCTTAAAACGCATAAAGGTGCTGGCTATTAGTTCCGAAACCGACGATGGAAGTTCAGGTTATTATTACAGACCTTATCAGGCATACATTGCCAACGTTTCATATCCTTTTATTCGAAAAGTTTATATTATAAATCGCGAAACCTTTGTAGGACCAGCCTCAGGTTTTAAACAATTTGTGGCAGGTGATATTGGTCAGCGTATTATTTTAAAATCAGGACTTGTACCTTCCAATATGCCAATTCGATTAATACAGTTGTCAAATAAATAATAATTAGAATTATGAAGAAAAAATTTTTTAAGAGTACGGTTGTTGCAATTACTTTATTATGGAGTGGGCTTGGTGCTCAATCTCAAACTTTAAAAGAAGCCATTCATTTAATGTATAGCGAACAGTTTGATGTTGCTAAAAAAACATTTTCAAGTTTATTGAGTAAAGAGCCTAAAAATGGAGATAATTATTTTTATTTTGGCGAGTGTTACATTTACTCCTATATAATAGATTCAATTTCATCTTCCTTAGATGATGTTGCAGATTCGGCATTCTATTACTATAAAAAGGGAACCGAAGTAGAACCCTATAACCCATTAAATTATACAGGACTTGGAAAAGTAGAATTGCTTAGGAAAAACACAGAAAAAGCGAAAACTTATTTTGATAAAGCTATTTCTTTTCTGCCAAGCAAAACCAATAAAAACAGTGAATTATCCGTAGAAAAACAAGTATTGACTTATGCCGAAATAGCCGATGCCTATATTCGAGTTAACCCTCCCGATTTGAAACAAGCCTTTGCTTACGTTCAATTGGCTCAAACCATGACAACCCACAATCCTGCCATATATATTATATATGGTGATGTATATCTTGAAAGTGGTGATGCCACCAATGCCATAGCAAACTATAAAAAAGCACAGGATTTAGACCCATTATCACCTTTAGCCAAAATAAAAATTGGAAATATTTATGTTCGTGGTAGAAGTTTAAAAGCAGCCATTCCTTATTTTGAAGAAGCACAAACTATAGACCCCAACTTTGCTCCTGCATACAGAGAAATGGGTGAACTTTATATTAAATCGGGTATGTACGAAAAAGCCAAAGAAAATTATTCCAAGTTTCTGGAACTGTCTCATCGAAATATTTCGGCCAGAATTAAATACATCTATGCACTTTTTCTTTGTAAGGATTATGAAAATGTAATTCTTCAAATTAAAGACGTTATGACTAGTGATTCATCATCCATTACTTTATATCGACTTGGCGGTTATTCCTATTACGAAACGGAAAAATACGATGAAGCCAAAAAATATATGGAAATATTCTTTAAAAAAGTTAATCCACAACGTATCATTAGCAGCGATTATGCTTATTTTGGAAGAATCTTAAGCAAAATGGGTAATGATTCGCTGGCAGTAGAATATTTTTATAAGGCTATATCCAAAGATACTTCCAATTATGACCTTCTCTCCGAAACAGCCATTTTATTAATAAAAGAAAACAAAGGCTTAGAAGCAATTCCTTTGTACGACAAAAAAATTAATAACGGTAAAGCGGCTTCTCTGGATTATTATTATCTTACAAAAATTTATTTTTCCTTATATCAAAACTTATCTGCCAACCCATTATATGCTAAAACCGATTCATTATTAAATAAAGGTAAGGAATATTTAATTAAAGCCGATACTCTATGTGGCAGTTTTTTGGCAATGCAACCAAACTCTATGCAGGGACTTCAACGAAAGGCACAAATAAAAGCTGCTCTGGACCCGGACTTTAAACTTGGATTAGCAAAACCTTTTTATGAAAAAGTATTAAGCAAAGCACAAACCGATTCGGTTAAATATACCAACGAACTCATTGAATCGTATGATTACTTTGGTTGGTATTATTATTCCACAGAACAAAATTATCCCTTATCCAAAATGTATTATAAACGTATTATTGCCATAGACCCTAAAAATGCCAAAGCAAAAAATGCACTCAACCTGCCCAAACTGAAAGCACTTCCAAATTAAAATTTCATATCAAAAATAATTTTTAAAATTTTTTATGAAAAAAGTGAATCGAATTAAAAATGATTGTTTAACTTTGTGCCGATAATTTTAATTAAAAACAGTAACTAATTAATAACCTTAAATTTCTAAAGAAATGAGTAAAAGTAGTAAAAGTAACCAGTCGTTGAAAGAAGCATTGCAATCAATGTTTGCAAGTGCTACTATCGTTATTGCATTTATTATTGCGGTATTAATCTTTAAATTTATTATGGGTAATCCTGCTAATTTTGAAGGAGGAAATCCTTCAGGTACCCCTATGCCAGGTAATTATCTTGGAATTATTTATAAAGGAGGAGTTATAGTTCCTTTGTTAATCACATTAATTTTAGTACTTATTACATTCTCCATTGAAAGATATCTTACTTTACGTAAAGCACGCGGTAAAAGAAAATTAAATTTATTTGTAAAAGAATTACAATCTCTATTATCAGAAAATAAAATTGAAGAAGCATACACTTTATGTGATTCACAAAAAGGTTCTACCGCCAATGTAATGAAAGCAGGACTTATGCGGTATCGTGCATTGGAAACAGATACACGTCTTAATAAAGACCAAAAAATTCTTGCTCTTCAAAAAGAGATAGAAGAAGCCACTGCATTGGAACTTCCCATGCTTTCAAAAAATCTTGTTATTCTATCTACTATAACTTCTATGTCCGTACTTGTGGGGCTTATTGGTACAGTATTAGGTATGATTAGAGCATTTGCTGCTCTTGCTCAGGCTGGTGCCCCCGATGCGCTTGCATTAGCAACAGGTATTTCTGAAGCACTTGTTAACACTGCCTTCGGTATCACTGGCTCTTGCCTTGCCTTAATTCTGTACAACTATTTTTCTACCGTGATAGATAACATGACATTTAAAATTGATGAAGCAGGATTTAGTATAACACAAACCTTTGCTGCTAATGTAAAATAATTATAAGAATAAAGAAAAATGGCTAAAATAAAACTGCATAGAAAAATACCTCATATAGACATGACGCCTATGGTGGATTTGTTTTCGCTGCTTTTAACGTTTTTTATGCTTACTACTTCGTTCCGCCCACAAGAACCGTCTGCTGTTGACACGCCTTCTTCTATTTCAGAAAAACAGGAACCAGATAAACAACT
This sequence comes from uncultured Bacteroidales bacterium, assembly GCA_964431135.1. Taxonomy (GTDB): domain Bacteria; phylum Bacteroidota; class Bacteroidia; order Bacteroidales; family GWA2-32-17; genus Ch61. The sequence goes on along the minus strand of CAYSIN010000012.1, from coordinate 34,189 downwards.
TATGTGCATTTTGATAGACAAAAAAGGGAAATGCTATTTTAATATGGACAACGGACCCGATTCTTCAACCAAATATCGTGAAAAAATTGTGATAAAAATGACAGATCAGTACAAAATAAAACTTTCACCTAAGCAAATTGATAAATTCGCTAAATTAAGTTTTTTTGGTATTCCGGTACAATTTTTACCACAATGGATTGATGCTAAAGACCAGGCTGCACGCGATGAAATTCAGAATCAATTAAAAAAAGCAAATAAAGACGGTATTCCCATCGATTCAACCGACAATCAACTGGCATGGTGGGTATTTTTTGCACGTCAAATTGACAAGGATATTCAAGTTGAAATAAAAGCAGATAGTGAAACAGATTATAAAACTGTTAAAAAAATACTGGATATCTTGCAGGATAAAAACGTCAATAAATTCAATTTGACGACAAACCTTGAAAAAGTAGAAGTAAAAATTGAATAAAAGATAGTGTTATGGCAGAAATAATGGAAAGCAATAAGCCTGAAAAAGGGGGAAAGCGAAAACCTAAAAAATTCTCCACCAATATAGATATGACACCTATGGTGGATTTAATGTGTTTGCTAATAACCTTTTTTATGCTTACCACTGCATTTAGCAAACCCAAGGTGATGGAAATCGTATTACCTGAAAAAAAACAGGATTCCAGTGAAAGTCCTGCAATTGATAAAAAACGAGCATTAACCATTATCCTTGGTGAAAACGATGCGGTATATTATTATGAAGGCATTGCAAAACCCGATTCACTCCCTACATTAATCAAAACCGACTACAGTAAAGATGGCATTCGAAAGTATTTATTGAAAAGGAACAAACCTCTTTATGTAAAAATTGATGAGTTTAAGAAAAAGGTAAACAAGGGTGAACTTGTATTGCCTAAGGATTCTATAACTTCGGAAATTAGAAAATTAAAAGATGCAGATAAAGTAGGTCCTATTGTTTTAATTAAAGCAACAGATAAGATAAAATATAAAAATTTTGTAGATATTATTGATGAGATGGCTATCACTAATATTGCACGTTATGCTGTTGTTGATTTAAATCCATTGGAACTTAAAATGCTTGAATCTGCCCCTAAATAATAAACTGAGTTATGTCAACAGAAGAAAAAAGTATGAAAGTTGAGAGCATGGACGAAATCGTATTCGCCAATAGAAATAAGGAATACGGTGCTTATGAACTTAGAAAAAGATACAAAAAATACCTTAATAGAGGAATGCTCATTGCACTTATAATAATTTTGATTGTTACTGTTACTCCTTTCATCATGGCTCTTAGAAATCAAAGCAACAAAAAAATTATTAACGAAACAGTGGAAGCCAATTTGATGAAAGTTAAACAACAACAAGAAGCACCACCTCCACCACCACCACCTCCTCCTCCTCCAGCCGAACTTGAGCAAAAAGTTAAATATACAGCACCCGTTGTTGTTGATACCGTTGTTGAAAAAGTGGAAATTGCTACAACAGAAGAAGTTGTAAGTACAACGACTAATAAAGAAGTTACGGAAGAAATTGTTGAAACAAACAATCAGGTAATTCAAGAAGAAGAAGTAGTTAATTTCTATGTCATTGAAGAAAAACCTGAATTTCCAGGGGGTGAAGTAGCCATGGTAAAATGGATAGCTGAGCATGTCAAATATCCTGAAATTGCTAAAGAAAATGGCATTCAAGGAAAAGTATTTGTTAAATTTGTTATTGATAAAGATGGTAAAGTTACTGATGTTCAAATATTACGTGGCGTTGACCCGTCATTAGATAAAGAAGCGATGAGAGTTGTCTCCGAGATGCCTGCATGGACACCAGGCAAACAGCGTGGTAAAACTGTAAAGGTTTCATTTCAATTACCTATCAACTTTAAACTGAATTAATATCAAAAACCGCTGTCTTTCCACAGCGGTTTTTTTTATCATTTCTATATAAAATTATACTAATTTTGCAGAATTATTCGTTTTTACTAGTCAACTGTTTATTATGATGAAAAAAATTCTTTGGTTTTTAATAATTCTTTTATTTTCTGCTTCTTTATATGCTCAACAGGAAGAATTTTATAGCAAACTGACTAAAAAGGCTGACATGGCTTATTCTACCAATGAGTTTTTTAAAGCCTTAAACTTATATAAAGATGATTATAAAAACAGTACCAATAAATATGAAAAAGCCTATATACAGTTTCGCATAGCCGAATGTTACCGTAAAATGAACGAAACAGTGAAGGCAGAATCGGCTTATTTGAAAGCCATTCAACGGGGATATAGCGACCCTGTCTGTATTTTGTATTATGCCGATATCCTAAAAAAAAATGAAAAATATGCGGATGCCTCTACTCAATATAATGAATATTTAAAATACAAACCCAACGATGCGTATGCAAAAATGGAATTTAAATCATGCAGTATGGCAGCAGACTGGATGAAGTATCCAACACGCTATGTCATAGAAAATAGAAAAGAACTTAATTCCAAAGAGGGTGATTTTGCTTCAGCGTATGCCAACGAAGATTATACCGATATTTATTTTACCAGTAGCAGACCGGGCATTTATGGAGAAAAAATTAACCCCGTTACAGGTACTAATTTCACCGATATTTTTGAATCATCACAAAACCGCAAAGGAGAATGGTCAAAACCTGCACCCATTAGCGATACCGTAAATACCGCCGATGACGATGGTTCACCTTCACTTGCCAACAATTATAATGATTTATTTTTTACACGTTGCAAAATTGTTCGTGGTATAAAATTAGGCTGTCAAATATATAAGGCTACACGTCAACCCGGCGAAGATTGGTCCACGTGCGATAAAGTAACCATTTCCGGCGACAGTATAACAGCAGGGCATCCTTCTGTTTCGGCAGACGGGCTTTCCATGTATTTTGTTTCTAACAGACCCGGCGGATATGGTGGTAATGATATTTATGTTATGACACGCACTTCCAAATCAAAATCTTTTTCAAATCCTGTTAACTTGGGAATGGAAATAAATACAGCAGGTGACGAATTATATCCATATATTCGTGATAATGGCGTTTTATACTTCGCATCTAATGGGCATTCAGGCATGGGTGGCTTGGATATTTTTAAGGCAACCAAAAATGAAGACGGCGAATGGGTAGTAGAAAACATGCGATATCCCATTAATTCCTCTGCCGACGATTTTGCCATTATCTTCAAAAAAAATGCAGAAGAAGGGCTGTTCAGTTCATCACGCAAAGGAGGCAGAGGAAAAGACGATATTTATTCTTTCGTACTTCCACCTATGGAATTTGTACTTCAGGGTGTAGTAAAAGATGCTATTTCCGAAAAACCAATTAAGGGTGCTAAAGTCCGTATTGTGGGAAGTGATGGAACAGATTTGGACATTACTACTTTAGACGATGGCAGTTTTAAGTACAAGTTAAATCCAAATACCGATTATATTTACCTGGCAAAAAAGGAAGGCTATTTGAACCAAAAAGGGAAAATAACAACCGAAGAACTGGCGGACAGCAAAACATTTACTGATGAAATAAGGCTTTCGGCCATATCAAATCCTGTACAGGTGGATAATATTTTTTATGATTTTGCCAAATGGGAACTACGTCCCGAATCGAAAAAAGCACTCAATACCCTCATAGATATTCTTCATGCTAACCCAAATATAACCATAGAATTGGCTTCGCATACCGATATGGTTGGCGATTCGCTCAGCAATATTATTCTTTCACAGCGTCGTGCTCAATCGGTTATTGATTATTTAATTGAAAAGGGAATATCCAAAGAAAGGTTGACAGCCAAAGGTTATGGTAAAAATGTTCCACAAACCATTACGCCTCATCTGGCTCAATCGTGTCCTTTTAAAGAAGGTACGGTACTTACCGAAACTTTTATAAATTCATTGCCTACTCAAGAACAAAAAGATTTGGCTAATCAGTTAAACCGCAGAACCGAATTTAAAGTTACTTCCACGAACTTTATTCCAGATATTGCCGATGATGAATAAAAATTAATATCTCGTCATTTTTAATAAAAAAGATGTATTTGATATTTTTAAATAAATTTTTATATGAATTGTTTGTAATGAAATTCACTATTAAAGATAATGTTTTGCTTACCATTGCCCAAGTTGCGCATATTAATGATTTGGAAACGTATATCGTAGGTGGTTATGTCCGAGACCAACTCATGGGTCGCAAATCTAAAGACATAGATATTTTGGTAGTAGGCGATGGTATTATGTTGGCTAAAAAAGTTGCCGAGGTATTGAACATTGACCCATTGGTTGTTTTCAAAAATTTTGGAACAGCACAAATTCATTATCACTCATGCGATATTGAATTTGTTGGAGCAAGAAAGGAAAGTTATCAGCAACACTCCCGTAAGCCCATAGTTGAAAAGGGAACACTCTATGATGATATCTATCGACGCGATTTTACCATTAACAGTCTTGCTGTTTCCCTCAATAACGATACTTATGGCGAAATTATAGATTTTTTTGATGGATTAAAAGACATGGATAAAAAAATTATTCGTACACCCGCACCACCAGAGATTACATTTTCTGACGACCCATTACGTATGCTTAGAGCCATTCGATTTGCCTCTCAATTGCAATTTGAAATCTGTAACGAAACGTTTCAGGGAATAAAAATTAATGCCGAGCGATTGAATATTATTTCCAAAGAAAGAATTGTAGATGAACTGAATAAAATACTTCTAACAGAAAAACCTTCTTATGGACTGGAACTTCTTGAAAGGTCTGGATTAATGAATATCATTCTACCCGAAATAGTTAAATTAAAAGGAGTGGACACCGTTGATGGTAAGATGCATAAGGACAATTTTGAGCATACGTTACAGGTAGTTGACCAGTTACGTCTGAAAACTGACCATCTATGGCTATTATGGGCAGGTTTGCTTCATGATATTGGTAAAGCACAAACTAAAAAATATGTAAAAGAAACAGGGTGGACATTCTATGGACATGAAGTAATAGGAGCACACCAAGTAGAAAAAATATTTCAACGATTAAAAATGCCTTTGCACGAGCCATTACAGTATGTAAAAAAAATGGTAAATCTTCATTTAAGACCGATTGCATTGGTTAGCGAGCAAGTGAGTGATTCAGGAGTGCGCAGACTTATTTTTGATGCGGGCAATGATTTGGACGATTTGATGCTTCTGGCCGAAGCAGACATTACTTCTAAGAATGAACAAAAAATTAGACAGTACCTGAAAAATTTTAAACTCGTACGTCAAAAAATTATTGAATTGGAAGAAAAAGACCGTATTCGTAATCTTCAACCGCCTGTTTCGGGTGAAGAAATTATGGCATGGTTTAATTTGCCTCCTTGCAAAACGGTGGGTGATTTAAAATCAAAAATCAAAGATGCTATTTTGGATGGCATTATCCCCAACGAACGCCAAGCCGCTATTGATTATTTACATAAAATTGCACAAGAATACGGATTAACCATTGACAGAGACGTATAATTGTACTCATAGCATATAATGCTCGTATATTTTTCCATCCACTATTGCCCAAAAAAAAGGATAATACCAAACCGCTAACCAAAGAAAGAAATGAATTTTGATTTTCCTTACAAATCAATAACCACTTTTTAAGGGACGACTAGCCTGCTATATGAAATAGTAATTATTCAGGCACACATTCAACCGAACTTTTTATTAAATTGACAATAATCAACTTTTGTGACCTCGGCGGGAGTCAAACCCACAACCTTCTGATCCGTAGTCAGATGCTCTATTCAATTGAGCTACGAGGCCTTTTGATACTAACATCACCACAAAAATACAACTTTTTTTTATTTTATCCAAAAATATTTTTTTTCTTGAATAGGTATTCGTAATCCAAGTAATACAATACTTTCAGAAGAAATGTATTGGTTTGTGGATAATCAGATAAATTGTTTAAATTGCTAAAATAGGAATTGCTCGTTTTGTTTCCATCATAAAAAATTTCATTTTTCCAAATCAGCATGATATTACTGCCGGGTGCAAACTGCCACGAAAAAATTAAATCGACATACAGTGAATTGTAATTATAATTATAGTTGCTTGGATTGTTTGTGTTTGAAATAGAAGAGGATAAAATACCATCTTCGGTCAATAAATAAGTATCGCTGTATTTGCCCTGAGACCAGTAATAGCGAAAACTTAGGTTTATAGAAAGGTCGTTTTTGAATAAATATTTGCCACTAATGGAATTGGTAATAGTAGTGTTATTACGCTTTCCAAAAACAGGTTGAGACAAGGTGTTGTTCAGTTCGGCAAAACCAATATCATTTTTGGTATAGTCGCCTTCGAATATATAGCGAAATAAAATATGGTTTGAAAGTCTTATCAGTGGTGAAATTTCTATATAATTATCGTTGGTATTATATAAAACATTGTAAAGATAATAGGAAGATAAGTCCAAAGCAAAGGGTTTGCGATAATCGGTAGATAATCCAAAATTGATAAATTCATATCTTCCTGTTCTGAAGAAATAACCTTCCTGACGTGGTTCATAATAATCATAACCATTGTAAGTGTCCACATATCCATTCAACCAAAAGGATGTATAATGAAGCGATGTTCCCCAACTGGAAATGCTTATGCGTTGATTGCTTATGTGAGTACTGGTTAGATGATTGCTTTGACTGAAATCAATATTGGCACCATAATTAATGAATAGTTTGGAAGGTTCGTTATGTTGATAGTTCAAATAGATATAATTGCTAAAATAATTGTTGTATAAGGTTAATCCGACAGCGTTGGCATTAAAATTCTTGTCCATAAGAGAAGAGGATAACCCAAATTTCAGTGCTCCGTTAATTTTATTGAAGCCGAAACTTGTTTTATATCCTGTATGAGGAATAGTCGATTTCAAACTGTCGTTGGTATTCGTGAAATAAAAATGGGACATGCCTCCCGATAAATAAAGTTGCCAAGTGTTAGATTTATCAACAAGCGCAAGACCCGAAGCCGTAACATTAGAATTAAAATTGTTTTTATTGCGTAAGAAATTGGTATTGGTAACATAAAAATCGTTTCCACCTTTTATAGCCTTGTCAAATACAAAAATATTATAGTTTGTCCATGGTTCGGTCAATAACTTGCGTGTATCACCGTTATTGTTTTCTATAGTAGCGTATGTATTACCTGTAATGGCATTTAACATGCCCAATGCGAGCCCGTGTCTATTGCGTCCCGATATTTTTAACGCATTTAATAATTGTGCTTGCTGTGGATTTTTTTTGATGTGTTCGTTGCTGTCCAGAGAATTTTCTACTTGATAAAAATCACGCGGTGTACGTCCAATGCGGCGAGAATAAAAAATACTTCCCTTATCAAACAAGTCCACCGATTCTTTGAAAAAGGGACGCTGTTCACTGTAAACAGTTTCATAAGCCGATAGGTTTTTATATTTATTGTCCGATTGAACCTGACTGAAATCGGGCAAAAGAGTAACATCAAGCGTATAACTTTCGTTGATACCATATTTCAAATCCATACCCCCGTTAAACAGTGAACTTGTTTCTGTTTTGAATCCTTTTTGTGATTCTATTTGTATTCCTGATGTCAGGTAAGGCGTAAACGATAATCGCAGTGGGGGAGTAATATTTTCTATACCTTTCAGTTTAGCCCAATAAAGCAAAGGATTATTGGCTTCACGTGGTTCAGGAACTATTCTACTTTCCTGCCGAATGCGACGTATAGTTCTGATACCTTGCATACGCCATGTCTGTATTGTTGCTTGAGGAAATCGTAGGGCAGAATACGGTATTTTTATTTCTGCCACCCATCCTGAATCGACAATGGTTACTTTACTTTCCCAAACGGCATTGTATGACCCATCGTTAGTTTTATAATCTATTTGTACTCCTGATGAAGATACACCAAACACAAAAGCCTCCTGTTGCTTATTGTAAGTATCCAGACAGACATAAAAATAATCGGCATTTAAACTTTGGTCATCCCTGCTTCCCAGTTGACAAAAAATACTGTCGGGGTGGTCATCTTTCATAAATGCATACAAATAAATGGCCCGATTGTCATATAATATTTGTATATATGTATCGTAAAGTGGCTTTTGATTGAAATAGGGGTTGGTTTGAACAAAACCATTGATAATAGGTGTCTGATTCCATAAATCTTCTTTACTGCCATCTATTTTGGGCGGTTGAGATGTTCTAACTGCCGTTACTGTTTTAATACTGTCGGCAACATTTGCTTTTACGGATAAAACCGTTGCTAAAAAAAGCGATAAAAATATTCCTTTCATCTGATAACAACATTCGCATTTCTGTCAGGACCAACCGATACCAATTCTACATGAATGCCAACGTATTCTTCAATAAAATTAATGTAGCGAAGCAATTCATTGGGAAGTTCTTCTTTTTTATGTGCATGGCTTATGTCTTTTTGCCATCCCTTAAAGGTTTTATAAACAGGTTCCATAATATCGTCGTACGTATAGGGAACGTGCAAAATATCACCGTTTGGCGTTTTGTATGCAATGGCTACCTTTATTTCATCCAGCGAAGACATGACATCGGCTTTGGTAATAATAAGACGATGAACGCCATTAATAGTTACTGCTTGTTTTAAGGCTACCAAATCGAGCCAGCCACAACGTCTTGGTCTGCCTGTGGTACTGCCATATTCATTTCCATGTTGACGAAGTGCTTCACCTGTAGCATCATTCAATTCGGTAGGAAAAGGACCACTGCCCACACGTGTACAATATGCTTTTGTAACACCGATAACGTTTCCTGTTTGTGAAGGTGCTATACCCAAACCTGTACAAGCACCAGCAGCAATCGTATTGGATGATGTAACAAACGGATATGAACCAAAATCAATATCGAGCATGCTACCTTGTGCACCTTCGGCAAGAATATGTTTTCCTTTATGAATTTGTTCCTGTATAAATGATATTCCATCGCATTGCTTGAATTTGGCAAGTTCCTGTAACGAATCGAACCATTCTTTTTCCATGCTTTCAAATTCATTTTTGAATGAAAGCATGGACAGTAATTGAGCATGATATTTTACCAGTGCTTCATATTTTTGTTTGAAGGTTGGTAAACCAATATCGCCTACACGAATACCTTGACGGGCTATTTTATCGGTATAGGCAGGTCCTATTCCTTTTAAGGTTGAGCCTATTTTGCCCTTGCCCTTGCTTTGTTCCGTGGCTGCATCCAAAAGACGATGCGTTGGAAGAATAAGATGTGTTTGTTTGGAAATATACAACGTGGAATAAATCCATGATGCCAATGGAAGCAACATTTCTATTTCCTTTTTAAATACGATGGGGTCTAACACAACTCCATTTCCAATATAGTTCATACAAGATTCCTGAAATACACCGGAAGGAATGGAATGCAAAATAAATTTTTTCTCGTCAAAGGAAAGAGTATGACCTGCATTTGGACCACCCTGAAAACGAGCAATCATATCATACTGTGGAGACAATAAATCTACTATCTTTCCTTTGCCTTCATCTCCCCATTGCAAGCCAAGCAATATATCAACTTTACTATTCATAAAAAATACAAAATAAACAGCCATGAAGGTACGAATTATTTTTTAGGGCACTTCTAAAAATTCAAATAATAATATAACCCCAATGTTCGCTAAGGAGGTCCAAATGTTACAAAGTATTGATATCTATTTATTTGCGACTGTTGCGGAAAATCTCGTTTAACTCCAATGTATGTTCAACGAGACAATCTTTGGGAATAAAGTGCTTCAAGTACTTTATGTATTTTCATAGTTAAAAAAATAATATGATATAAATCTGTTAAAAAGCAGAAACATCTTTCATAAACTTGTTTTATCTTTGTAAACAAAATTTTTAATAATTAGCAAAGATATGAAACGTACAGCATTATCCTCTATTCATGAAAAGTTGGGTGCCAAAATGGTACCGTTTGCAGGTTTTTATATGCCGTTGAAATATGCCGGCGATATTGAAGAGCATGTTACTGTTAGAACAAAAGTAGGAGTATTTGATGTATCACACATGGGCGAGATTTGGGTAAAAGGTCCTCATGCACTTGAATTTGTTCAATGGGTTACTTCCAACGATGTCTCTGCCCTTTTTGATGGTAAGGTTCAGTATTCATGTTTTCCCAATGGCAAGGGTGGTATTGTAGATGATTTACTGGTATATCGCTTCAATGCCGAAACATATTTATTAGTAGTAAATGCTGCCAACATAGAAAAAGATTGGAACTGGCTGCAATCACAAAATAAAGTAGGTGCCGTACTTTACAACGCATCCGACGAAATTTCACAATTGGCAATTCAAGGTCCGCTGGCACTTAAAACTATGCAAAAAATTACATCATCACCTATTCTTGATATGGAATATTATACATTTAAAAAAGTAGAAGTGGCGGGTGTTAAAGATGTCATTCTTTCCACTACTGGTTACACGGGTGCTGGAGGTTGTGAGATTTATTTTGACAATAAAGATGCGGAACATATTTGGAATGCTGTATTTGATGCCGGTGCAGAATTTGGCATTAAACCAATAGGACTGGCAGCACGCGATACCTTGCGTCTTGAAATGGGTTTTTGTCTATACGGAAATGATATTGACGATACTACATCGCCCATTGAAGCCGGTTTGGGATGGATTACCAAGTTTGTGGACCATAAAAACTTTATCGATAAGAATTATCTACTTGAACAAAAAAACAAAGGGGTTACCCGCAAACTCATTGGATTTGAAATGATAGATAAAGGAATACCCCGTCATGAATATGAAATATGTGATGCTCAGGGAAACCATATTGGACATGTTACTTCGGGCACCATGTCGCCCATGTTAAAAAAAGGTATTGGCATGGGATACGTAAAAACTGAATTTTCAAAAATAGATACCTATGTATATATTAAGGTGCGTGATAAACTTTTAAAGGCAAGTGTTGTAAAAATTCCTTTTTATAAAGCATCCTGAAACGAAGGGCTGTAAAATGGAAAACAAATTTACTGTTGAAGTTTGTTTTAGTCCTGCTTTATATCCGTTCTATCACAACGATGAAAATATTGTTGTCATCATAGATATACTGCGAGCAACTACCTCTATTTGTGCGGCATTTGCAGCAGGTGCAAAAAAAATGATACCCGTAGCCACAATCGAAGAAGCACGTAAATGTAAAGAGCAGGGATATATACTGGCTGCTGAACGTGATGGTAAAGTGCTCGATTTTGCAGACTTTGGTAATTCACCTTTTTATTTTACTCCAGATAAAGTGAAGGACAAAATAATTGCATACAGTACGACCAATGGTACACAAGCCATTATGATGGCATCCAGAGCAAAAAAAGTGCTTATAGGCTCTTTTATCAATTTATCTACAGTAACGCAGTACTTAATAGATAATCCTGCACCTGTTTTATTTTTATGTTCCGGATGGAAAAATAAATTCAATTTGGAAGACACGCTATGTGCTGGTGCCATGGCAAAGGATTTATTATCATCCGAAAAATTCTATACTCATTGCGACAGTACGCATGCTGCCATGGATTTATGGAATATAGCCCGTAATGATTTAATGCATTACCTCGAAAAAGCAGCACATCGCCATCGTCTGCATAAATTGGTACTGGATGATGTAATTGAATATTGTCACACACCTAATCTGGTAAAGGTTTTACCTGCTTATATCAATGGCTTTTTAGAAAATTTAATAACGAAGTAAAAAAACTATTTAATAACATGTTTTTTTTTATTATAATCTAAAAAATATTTGCCAAATTGCAGGCATAAATTTATTAATTAATTGCTTATGAAAAAATATAATTTTAATGCTGGTCCGGCTATATTGCCACAAGTTGCTATTGAAAATACCGCCAAAGCCGTGTTGGATTTTAACGGTATAGGAATGTCTATTCTAGAAATTTCACACCGCAGTAAGGATTTTGAAGCAGTAATAAACGAAGCCGTTGCCTTGTTTAAAGAAATACTCAATATTCCTGAAGGTTATCAAGTACTATTTCTTGGAGGAGGTGCAAGCACACAATTTGCTACCGTTCCTTTCAACTTTCTGAATAAGAAAGTAGCCTACCTTGAAACAGGGGTGTGGGCAAAGAAAGCCATCAAGGAGGCTAAACTCTTTGGAGAAGTGCAAACGGTTGCTTCATCTGCTGATAAAAATTTTACGTATATTCCTAAAGGATGGACTATTCCCGAAGATGTAGATTATTTTCACTTTACTTCCAACAATACTATTTATGGAACCGAAATTCGCAAGGATTTTGATGCCAAAGTTCCAATAGTATGTGATATGTCTTCCGATTTTTGTAGTCGTCCAGTAGATGTTAGCAAGTATTCACTAATTTATGCAGGTGCACAGAAAAACGTTGGACCTGCTGGTGTTACAGTTATTATTATTAAAGAAGATTTCCTCAATAAAAAACAGGTAGCCGGACGCATAATTCCTACCATGATTAATTATAAAACACATATAGAAGAAGGAAGTATGTTCAATACACCACCGGTATTGCCTATTTTTACTGTAAAAGAAACATTGAAATGGTTAAAATCTATTGGTGGATTAAAAGCCATTGAAAAGATGAACATCGAAAAAGCCAATCTTCTTTATGATGCAATTGACCATAGTAAAATGTTTGTTGGTACAGTTGAAAAAGATTCTCGTTCACTGATGAATATTTGCTTTGTCATGAAGCCCGAATATAAGGATAAAGAAGATGCATTCATGGAATTTTCAAAATCAAAAGGTATTGTTGGTATTAAAGGACATCGTTCTGTGGGTGGATTTAGAGCCTCTACTTATAATGCTCTTCCAAAGGAAGCCGTTCAATTTTTAATTGATGCCATGAACGAATTTGAAAAAAAGAACGCATAATATCTATGGAATATAATCCCACACTTTGTTTTCCAACAAGGCAACAAGGTGTGGGCTTTATTTAATAAAAATTTGAATTAATCATTTAAAATCAAGAAGTATGAAAATTTTAGTTGCTACCGAAAAACCCTTTGCAAAAACCGCTGTGGACGGTATTCGCAAAGAAGTTGATTCTGCCGGTTACGAACTGGTATTATTAGAAAAATATACCGAACCCAAACAATTGTTAGAAGCAGTTGCCGATGCGGATGCACTTATTATCCGAAGCGATAAGGCGAACAAGGAAGTTATAGATGCCGGTAAGAAATTAAAAATTATTGTTCGTGCCGGTGCTGGTTACGACAACATTGACCTTGCTGCTGCTACTGCAAAAAACATTGTTGCCATGAATACACCCGGACAAAATTCCAATGCTGTTGCCGAATTGGCGATGGGTATGATGGTCTTTATGGCTCGTGGACAGTTTAAAGGTATTTCTGGAACCGAACTGAAAGGAAAAAAATTGGGACTTCATGCTTATGGTTATGTAGGTAAAGCCGTTGCCACCATTGCCAAAGGATTTGGAATGGATGTTTATGCCTTTGACCCTTTTTTAAAAGAGGAAGAAATATCTAAAGAAGGCGTTAAACCGGTACATACTGCCGAAGAATTATACAAAACGTGTAATTATGTGTCTCTTCACATTCCCGCTAACGATAAAACCAAAAAATCCATTAATTACAATTTGCTTTCATTAATGCCTAAAGGTGCTACACTCGTCAATACTGCCAGAAAGGAAGTAGTTTGCGAAGATTCATTAAAGAAAATATTTGCCGAACGTGAAGATTTTAAATATGTAACCGATGTTGCCCCCGATTGTCATCAGGAATTGCTAAAGTATGAAACTCGTTATTATGCTACACCTAAAAAACAAGGTGCCGAAACTTCCGAAGCCAATATTAATGCTGGCATTGCTGCTGCACGTCAAATTATCAAATTCTTTAAAACAGGCGATAAAACATTTCAGGTGAATAAATAAAATGTGTCAATTACTGGGCATTTAGAAATAATTTATAAAGTTTAACGCCTGAGTAAGTTTATACCAAACCGCTAACAAAAGAATGAAATGAATTTTTTCCCTTCAAACTCTAATCTCGTCAGTAATGACGAGACAAGATGACTACAGACTAACCGTATTAAAACAAAAGCGAAGCGAATGGTTTTAATGAACTTGTTAGCAAGTCGGTATTAGCATTCCTTTGGTAGGGTATGGTAAATTTTTTAACAATCGCTCGTTTATTTCATATAAAAAAAATATCTTTGTACCCGAATAGTAATTAAAAATTTATAATTAAGAAATATGGCCATATTAAAACCGTTTAAAGGATTGAGACCACCAGCAGAAATTGTAAAGGACTTGGCGGCACGTCCGTACGACGTATTAAATTCAAAAGAAGCAAGAATTGAAGCAAAAGGGAATCCCTATTCATTACTGCATATTACCAAACCAGAAATTGACTTGCTCGAAGGTACTGATGAACATGAACCACAGGTTTATGAAAAGGCAGCCCAAAATTTTGCCCTGTTTAAAGAAAACGGATGGCTTGTGCAGGATAAGGAAGAATATCTTTATATATACGCACAAACCATGAATGGACGTACGCAATATGGTTTGGTAGGCTGTGCCGGTGTGGACGATTACCTCAATGGGGTTATAAAAAAGCACGAACTTACTCGTAAAGATAAGGAAGAAGACCGTATGAAGCATGTTCGTGTTACTAATGCCAATATGGAACCCGTATTTTTTACGTACCGTGCTGTTCCAGAAATTGATGCTATAATAAGCACTATAGTTAAGAATCAAAAACCGGAATATGATTTTACCGCAGACGATGGCTTTGGACATCATTTTTGGGTAATTCGAGATAAACAAATTATTCAAAAACTGGTAGATTTATTTGCCAAAATTTCGAATACGTACGTTGCCGACGGTCATCACCGTACTGCTGCTGCTGCTTTAATTGGAAAAGAAAAACGTGAACAGCATCCTCATTATACCGGTAAAGAAGAATTTAATTATTTTCTTGCCGTTCATTTTCCCGACAATCAGTTAAATATTATTGACTACAATCGGGTAGTAAAAGATTTAAACGGATTATCATCGGTTCAATTTATAGAAAAACTGAAACCATATTTTGAAGTAGAAGAAAAAGGTTCAGAAATTTATAAACCCAAAGGGTTGCATAATTTTTCACTGTATCTAGATGGTAAATGGTATTCCTTTACGGCAAAGCAAGGCACCTATAATGATAATGACCCAATTGGCGTTTTGGATGTCAATATCCTCAGTCACTATGTGCTGGATGAAATACTTGGCATCAAAGATTTACGTACCGATAAACGTATTGATTTTGTAGGGGGCATACGCGGTTTGGGCGAACTGAAAAAACGAGTTGATTCGGGTGAGATGAAAGTGGCATTTGCGCTACATCCTGTTAGTATGAATCAACTTATTCGTATTGCCGACAGTGGAAATATTATGCCACCAAAAACGACTTGGTTTGAACCTAAACTGCGTAGCGGGCTGGTGGTGCATTCATTAGATTAATTTTTTCTGACCATATCGTTACTTCTAACAAACAGCTATTTATATGAATGTTATTCAACAAAATATTGAATATATTCGTCAATCTATTCCTACAGGGGTAACGCTTGTCGCTGTTTCAAAAACAAAACCTGTGGCTGATATCAAAGAAGCCATGAAGGCAGGGCAACAGATATTTGGTGAAAATAAGGTACAGGAATTAGTTGTCAAAGCGAAAGAAATAAATGAACCTGTGAAATGGCACATGATTGGTCATTTACAAACCAACAAAGTAAAACTGTTACTGCCGCATGTACATCTAATTCACTCGGTAGAATCGTTTAAACTGGCAAGAGTAATAAATGCAGAAGCCGAGAAAATTGGAAAAATAATCCCATGTCTCTTGCAAATTCATATAGCACAGGAAGAAACCAAATTTGGATTTTCAGAAGAAGAGGTTTTGTCTATGTTGCAATTGCCAGAATTTTATTCCCTGAAAAACATAGAAGTTCATGGATTAATGGGTATGGCAACCTATACCGACGAAATGTCTGTGGTTAGAAAAGAATTTGCTTTCTTGCGAATGTTGTTTGAAAAATTAAAAACCAACTATTTTAGAGACAATCCATGGTTTAAGGAACTTTCTATGGGCATGTCCAACGATTACCGCATTGCTATTGACGAAGGAACTACTATGATACGTATAGGCTCGCTTATCTTTGGAGAACGAAATTATAAGCAAACGGAACAGTAATTTTATTTTATTAGTTGCTTTTTATAAGCGTCCTTTGTTATATAACTATACGCCTATAGTGCATCTTCATGATTTCTCTAGGAATTCAATGTCTTAAAAATGAAAATCTTTACATATAAAAAAATATATTGAAAAAAAATAATTGGTATAGTTGTATATTAAAAAATAATGTATTACCTTTGCACACCAATTTTTAAAGTATTATCAAAAAAGTAGAGTATGCCAACAATACAGCAATTGGTGCGAAAAGGTCGCAGCAAAGTAGAATTTAAAAGCAAATCAAGAGCACTTGATTCGTGCCCGCAACGTCGTGGTGTTTGTATTCGTGTTTATACCACAACACCAAAAAAGCCTAACTCAGCCATGAGGAAAGTAGCCAAAGTACGTTTAACCAATCAACAGGAAGTTATTGCCTATATACCGGGCGAAGGTCATAATTTACAGGAACACTCCATCGTTTTGGTACGTGGTGGCCGTGTAAAAGACTTACCCGGTGTTCGTTATCACATTATTCGTGGTGCATTGGATACGGCTGGCGTAGAAGGAAGAAAACAGGGACGTTCTCTATACGGTGCTAAACGTCCTAAAAAAACTGCCGTTAAAAAATAAAAAGAAATACACATATTTAATATTATAGGAGTATGAGAAAATCAAAAGCAAAACGAACCATTTTACCACCTGACTATAAATTTAATGACCCTATGGTTACTCGATTTGTTAATAATTTGATGCTGGAAGGTAAAAAATCTACAGCATTTAATATTTTTTACAAATCAATAGATATGATTGAAAAAAAAGCAAAAGAAGCAGGGCTGGAACCGTTGAATTATTGGAAAAAAGCCGTAGAAAATGTTACTCCTCAAGTGGAAGTAAAAAGTCGCAGAATTGGTGGGGCAACATTTCAGGTTCCTACTGAAATACGCGAAGACCGCAAAATGGCGATTAGTATGAAAAATATTATACAATACGCACGTGCTCGCAACGGTAGAAATATGGCTGAAAAACTTTCTGCCGAAATTATTGCTGCGTTCAACAATGAAGGCGGAGCATTTAAACGCAAGGAAGAAATTCACAGAATGGCGGAAGCCAACAAAGCATTTTCACATTTTAGATTTTAACATGGTTCTTTGAAGTAGTATTACCAATGGCTAAGGACTTATCACATATTCGCAATATTGGCATTATGGCTCATATCGATGCTGGTAAAACTACCACTACCGAACGTATTCTTTATTATACTGGTATTAACCACCGTATGGGTGAAGTTCACGATGGAACCGCTACGATGGATTGGATGATTCAGGAACAGGAACGTGGCATTACCATAACTTCTGCCGCTACTACTACTTATTGGAAGTATCAGAACCAAGAATTTAAAATAAATATTATAGATACACCGGGACATGTTGATTTTACCGTTGAAGTGGAACGCTCATTACGCATTTTAGATGGAGCCATTGCTATATTTTGTGCTGTAGGCGGTGTGGAACCACAATCTGAAACAGTATGGCGTCAAGCCAATAAATACCATGTTCCACGAATAGCATTTATTAACAAACTTGACCGTATTGGTGCCGATTTTTTTGGTGTTATTCAACAAATGCAACAAAAAATTAATGCCAATCCTATTCCCGTGCAAATTCCACTTGGCAGTGAAGATAATTATAAAGGTGTCATTGATTTAATTCAACAAAAAGCCATTATTTGGAACGATGAAACACTAGGCGCTTCTTATAGCATGGAAGATATCCCTGAAGATTACACTGAACAAGTAAATGAATGGACAGAAAATCTTCTTGAAAAACTGGCTGAAGCAGATGATGTATTACTAGAAAAATATTTGAATAATAAATCTTCAATCACTACCGACGATATTTATAAGGCTATACGCCGAGCCACTATTTCTTTTAAAGTAGTACCAGTATTGTGTGGTGCTGCCTTTAAAAATAAAGGTATTCAACCTTTGTTAGATGCCGTGGCTGCTTATTTGCCAAGTCCCTCTGATAAAAATGCTGTTACAGGCATTAATCCGATTATTGATAAAGAAGTAAAACGCAGTCCTTCTACCGATGAACCTTTTACAGCACTTGTTTTTAAAATCGCTACCGATGCGTTTGTAGGAAAATTAATATATATCAGAGTTTATTCGGGCTCTTTTAAAAGCGGTGATATGGTTTATAATAGCCGAACCAAACGTAAGGAACGTATTACTCGCTTATTTAGAATGCATGCCAATAAGCAAAATCCTATAGATATGGTTGAAGCCGGTGATATATGTGCATGTGTTGGACTAAAAGATATTAAAACGGGTGATACTATTTGCGATGAAAAACATCCTATTTACCTCGAAAGTATAAAGTTCCCTGACCCCGTTATCGGATTAGCCATTGAGCCACTCTGTCAAACCGACTTTGATAAATTACTCCTTTCATTAAACAAAATAGCCGAAGAAGACCCAACATTTTTTGTAAAAAATGACGAATTAACAGGACAAACTATTATTCAAGGTATGGGCGAACTTCATCTGGATATTATTTTAGACCGTTTAAATCGCGAATTTAATATCTCGGTAAATAAAGGAAATCCGATGGTGGCGTATAAGGAAGCCTTTACCAAAAAAATTACTCATACCGAAACTTTTAAAAAACAATTAGCCGGTAAAAATAAATTTGCCGAAATTACTGTCACCGTAGGACCTGTTGATAAAGGTCTGTCAGGATTACAGTTTAAAAACGAAATTACAGATAAAACATTTCCTCAAGAATATATTCGTGCAGTAGAACGCTCTTTTAAAATGGCTATGTTAAACGGTCCGCTTGCTAGTTTTCCAATGGAAAATTTAAAAGTGGTTTTACAACACGCCTCTTTTATTCCCAACGAATCGGATGTTACATCTTTTGAAATTGTTGCTAATTTGGCATATCGAGCCATTGGTCAAAAAGCAAGTGCAACATTGCTCGAACCCATTATGAAATTGGAAGTAGTTACCCCCGAAGAATATGTTGGTGAAGTTTTAAGTGATATCAATCGCAGAAGAGGTATGGTTCAGGAAACAGAATCAAAATTGGGAGCACGAATTATTAAAGCACAGGTGCCACTTTCCGAAATGTTTGGCTATGTAACCATATTAAGAACATTGACATCGGGAAGAGCCTCTTCTACAATGGAATTTAGTCATTATGAAACCATGCCTTTTATGATGACCTCCGATATTGTAAAAAAAATAACAGGTAAACAATTAATAATTAATCAATAATATATTTATGAATCAGAAAATACGCATTAAATTAAAATCGTATGACCACAATTTGGTTGACAAATCAGCAGAAAAAATTGTTAAAACGGTAAAAAATACCGGAGCAGTGATTCGTGGACCAATTCCACTCCCAACACTTAAACGCATATTTACAGTTAATCGCTCTACGTTTGTTCACAAAAAATCACGTGAACAGTTTCAGTTATCATCGCATAAGCGTTTATTAGACATTTACAGCACCAACGCTAAAACGGTCGATGCGTTGATGAAATTGGAACTGCCGAGTGGAGTTGAAGTTGAAATCAAAGTACTTTAAATTTTAAATATTAATACAATGGCAGGACTACTGGGTAAAAAAATCGGAATGACTTCGGTTTTCAGTGCTGATGGAAAAAATATTCCATGCACTGTTTTACAAGTTGGTCCCTGTGTGGTTACACAGGTCAAAACATCAGAAACGGATGGCTACAATTCATTACAATTGGCTTTTGATGACCGTAAAGAAAAAAGTGTTTCAAAACCTATGATGGGACATTTTAAAAAAGCACAAACATCTCCTAAACGATTTGTACGTGAACTAAAAGGTTTTACTGGTGAATATAAATTGGGTGATATAATTACCGCAGACATATTTACCGAAGACCATTTTGTGGATGTGGTTGGTTTTTCTAAAGGAAAAGGTTTTCAAGGTGTTGTAAAACGTCATGGTTTTAATGGAGTAGGTGGGAAAACGCATGGACAACACAATCGATTAAGAGCACCCGGCTCGTTGGGAGCAAGTTCATATCCGTCAAGGGTTTTGAAAGGGATGCGCATGGGAGGTCATACGGGTATGAATAAAGTTAAAATGATAAACCTTGAAATCGTTAAACTTATTCCCGAACAAAATATTTTAGTTATTAAAGGGTCTGTACCCGGTTTTAATGGTTCATATATAATTGTTGAAAAGTAATGGAACTGAAAGTTTATAATATCGCAGGTAAGGAAGTCGGACGTCAGATTCAATTAAACGACTCCGTCTTCGGCATTGAGCCTAATACTCATGCCATGTATCTTGATGTAAAACAATTTTTGGCAAATAACAGACAAGGTACACATAAATCAAAACAACGAAATGAAATTGCCGGAAGTTCAAAAAAAATAAAACGCCAGAAAGGCACAGGCGGAGCTCGCGCCGGTAACATTAAGTCACCTACTATAGTGGGTGGAGGTCGTGCATTTGGACCTATTCCACGTGATTATAATATCAAAGTTAACAAAAAAGTTAAATCGTTGGCACGAAAATCTGCATTATCTACCAAAGCCAAAGAAAATGCTATAATTGCCATTGAATCAATAAATTTTGAACAACCAAAAACAAAGCAAATGGTTGAATTGAAGAAAAATCTTCAAATTTTAGATAAAAAAATGCTTGTAGTGTTAACTGAATCGAAAAATAATGTATATTTGTCAACTCGAAATTTGAAAGGTTCTAAAATTGTAAATGCTTCTCAGTTAAGTACTTATGATATTATGAATGCAAAGGTTTTAGTAGTGGAAGAAGACGCATTTGCAGTTTTGGAACAAAATTTATTAAAAAATTAAAGGAAATATGAATATTATTCATCCTATAATTACGGAAAAAATGAACAAGCAAGGCGGTTCATTAAATAAGTATGGCTTTGTAGTTCGGAAAGAGGCTACTAAACATCAGATTAAAAAAGATGTAGAAAAACTCTATGGTGTACAGGTAATAGACGTTAATACGTTTATTAAACGTGGCAAAAGAAAATCAAGAAACACCAAAGGAGGCATTTTAAGAGGAAAAGAAAGTTCCTATAAAAAGGCAATAATAACAGTAGCAGAAGGAAGTAAAATAGATTTCTATAGCAATATTTAGGTATCATGGCAGTAAGAAAATTAAAACCGGTAACTCCAGGTCAACGCTTTAAGGCAATCTCTTCATTTGAAGAAATTACTACAGATTCCCCTGAAAAATCGTTGCTGAAAGCAGTAAGAAAGTCTGGAGGTCGTAACAATACAGGCAAAATGACTATGCGATATATTGGAGGTGGTCATAAAAAGCATTATCGAATAATAGATTTTATAAGAGATAAGGATAATATTCCTGCAGTAGTTAATTCTATTGAATATGACCCTAATCGAAGTGCTCGCATAGCCTTATTGTATTATAAAGACGGTGAAAAAAGATATATTATAGCACCGCAAGATTTGAAAGTTGGACAAGTGTTGATGTCGGGTAAAAATATAGCCCCAGAAATTGGAAACACACTTATGCTATCTGATATTCCGTTGGGAACAAACGTACACAATATAGAATTGCATCCCGGACAAGGTGCTACTTTTGCTCGCAGTGCAGGTTCTTATGCTACGTTACTATCAAGAGAAGGAAGATATGCTATCTTAAAAATGCCTTCCGGTGAAACACGAAAAGTATTGGTAACATGTCGTGCCACGGTGGGTATGGTTTCCAATCCAGACCATTTTTTGGAAATGAGTGGAAAAGCAGGTAGAAGCCGTTGGTTGGGACGTCGCCCACGCAATAGAGGCGTTGCCATGAATCCTGTTGACCATCCTATGGGTGGGGGTGAAGGTAAAGCTTCTGGTGGTCATCCTCGCAGTAGAAAAGGACTATATGCCAAAGGTAAAATTACTCGTAAGAGAAAGAATCCAACCAATAAATTTATTGTTGAACATCGTAAAAAATAATTTGAAAATATGAGTAGGTCAATTAAAAAAGGTCCGTATATTCATTATAAACTTGAACGTCAGGTATTGAAAATGCAGGAAAGTGGAAAACGCCAACCTATTAAAACATGGTCTCGTGCTTCTGTCATATCACCCGATTTTGTGGGATTGACCATTAACGTTCATAACGGAATAAAATTTATACCAGTATATGTTACTGAAAATATGGTAGGACATAAACTTGGAGAATTCTCACCTACACGAATTTTTAGAGGACATGCGGGAAGTAAAAAAAGGTAAATAATGGAATAAAATATAAGATATGGGTTCAAGAAAAAAAAATACAGCCGACGTTAGAAAAGAAATGAAGAAAAATACGATATCTGCTCGTTTAAATAACTATCCAACGTCTCCTCGTAAAATGAGGCTTATAGCCGATTTAATTAGAGGAAAAGAAGTAAAAAAAGCATTGGATATTTTGAAATATAGCGAAAAAGCACAAGCCAAAACCTTGGAAAAATTGCTCATGTCTGCTATGGCTAACTGGCAAGTAAAAAACGAAGGTACCCGTATAGAAGATGCTCATCTCTTTGTAAAAGAAATATTTGTTGACTCGGCAACCATGCTCAAACGTCTTCGACCTGCACCACAAGGTAGAGCATATAGAATTCGTAAACGGTCAAATCATGTTACGCTTATTTTAGGAAGTAATAATAATGAACTACAAAATCAAGAATCTTAATGGGACAGAAAGTAAATCCAATCAGTAATCGTTTAGGAATTATCCAGGGATGGGATTCCAATTGGTACGGCGGACGCAAGTACGGTGATAAAATTGTTGAAGATTATCAAATTAGAAAATATTTACGTACTCGTTTGGCTAAGGCAAGCGTTTCCAAAATTATTATAGAACGAACGTTGAAACTTTTAAACGTAACCATTCATACTGCTCGTCCAGGTACTATTATTGGTAAACAAGGTCAAGAAGTAGATAAATTAAAAGAAGAAATAAAGAAAATTACCGGAAAAGAAGTTCAACTCAATATTTTCGAAATTAAGCGTCCTGAGTTAGACGCATTATTGGTAGGAAATAATATTGCTCGTCAAATTGAAGGTAAAATAGCATACCGCAGAGCAATAAAAATGTCTATTGCATCAGCAATGCGAATGGGTGCTGAAGGTATTAAAGTGTCTATATCGGGTAGAATAAATGGAGCAGAAATGGCACGTCGCGAAACATACAAGGAAGGCAGAATCCCTTTACATACATTCCGTTCAGATATTGATTATGCACTGTCCGAAGCATTAACCAAAACAGGATTGCTTGGCATTAAAGTATGGATTTGCAAAGGCGAAATATATGGCAAACGCGAAATAGAACCCGTATCCGAACAGAAACAAAATAAACCAAGACCAAAAGGTTTTCAACAAAGACATAAAAAATAATTTAATATTGAAATACTATGCTACAACCGAGTAAAGTAAAATATAGAAAGCAACAAAAGGGCAAAATGAAAGGCAATGCTCAGCGTGGAACTACCTTAGCATTTGGCTCTTTTGGATTAAAAACATTGGAAGAAGAATGGATTACCAGCCGTCAAATTGAAGCTGCACGTCAAGCCATTACACGTTATATGAAACGTGAAGGACAACTTTGGATACGCATTTTTCCCGATAAACCTATTACTAAAAAACCTGCCGAAGTACGTATGGGTAAAGGAAAGGGAGCACCAGAAGGCTTTGTAGCACCCGTTACACCTGGTAGAATAATATTTGAAATTGATGGTGTATCCTTTAATGTGGCAAAGGAAGCATTACGTCTGGGTGCTCAGAAATTGCCTGTTAGTACAAAATTTATTGTTCATCCTAATTATACTGAATCGTTATAGTTATGAAACACATTGAAATCTACGAAATGACTACCAAAGAACTTTCTGAAAAAGTTATTGATGATAAACTGTTATTGGCAAAAATGAAATTAAATCATCATGTAAATCCTTTGGATAATCCAAAAAAATTGAACCAGATGCGGAAAAATATTGCCCGCATGAAAACTGAATTAAGGAAACGTCAACTAAAAGAAATAATTAAATAGTTTTGATTGGACATGGAAAATAGAAACTCAAGAAAAGTCAGAATAGGTACTGTTGTTAGTAACAAGATGATGAAATCTATGGTTGTTGCTGAACAACGAAAAATTAGACATCCCAAATATGGTAAGTATATTAATAAAACAACACGTTATATGGTACATGATGAAAAAAATGAATGTAACATTGGCGATATTGTAAAAATTATGGAAACAAGACCTTTAAGTAAAAATAAATGTTGGCGTTTAGTAGAAATTATAGAAAAAGCTAAATAGTTATGATACAACAAGAGTCAAGATTAATAGTAGCCGATAACAGTGGTGCCAAAGAAGTACTTTGTATTAGAGTATTGGGAGGTTCAGGGAAAAAATATGCTTCGCTGGGAGATAAAATCGTTGTAACAGTGAAATCGGCTATCCCGTCTTCACAGGTTAAAAAAGGAACCGTATCCAAAGCGGTAGTAGTACGAACTAACAAAGAAGTGCGTCGTCGCGATGGTTCCTATATCCGGTTTGACGATAATGCCGTAGTATTATTAGATCAGGCGGATGAATTACGTGGAACACGTATTTTTGGACCTGTTGCCCGAGAATTACGTGAAAAACAGTATATGAAAATTGTTTCACTCGCACCCGAAGTGCTTTAAATAATATTCACTATGGCAAAAAAAATGCACATTAAAAAAGGAGATACAGTTGTTGTAATAACAGGTGATTCAAAAGGACTGGAAGGTCGTGTCCTTTCAGTAAACTATGAAAAAGAAACAGCGTTGGTTGAAGGAGCCAATATGGTTTCCAAACATACAAAACCGAATGCCAAAAGCCCACAAGGAGGCATATTGAAAAAAGAAGCACCTATTCATATTAGCAATTTGCAGTTAAAAGACCCCACTACTGGTAAACCTACCCGTATTGGTCGCAAATTGAATAGCAATAATAAACGGGTTCGTTTTTCTAAAAAATCAGGAGAGGAGATAAAATAATGGAACAGTACATACCTACACTTAGAAAAAAATATAAAGACGAAATTGTGCCTGCCTTAATAAAGGAATTCAAATATAAAAGCATTATGCAGGTACCGCGACTACAAAAAATAGTTATTAATCAAGGTATAGGCGATGCCGTTGCCGACAAAAAAATTGTTGAAACATCTATGGCCGAAGTAGCTGCTATTACAGGACAAAAGCCTATTGTTACCGTTTCTAAAAAAGATATATCCAATTTTAAATTGCGACGTAATATGCCCATAGGCGTTAAAGTTACGTTGCGTCGTGATAGAATGTATGAGTTTTTGGAAAGATTAATTTGTATTTCATTGCCACGTATTCGCGACTTTAAGGGAGTAAATACCAAATTCGACGGTCGTGGAAATTATACACTTGGAGTGAATGAGCAAATAATTTTCCCTGAAATCGATATTGACAAGGTGGTTAAAATTAAAGGACTGGAAATAACCTTTACTACCACAGCCCAAACAGATGATGAAGCATTAGCGTTATTATCCCAGTTTGGTATTCCATTTAAAAATATAAAAAAGAATTGATATATGGCAAAAGAATCGATGAAAGCGCGTGAACGAAAACGCAAAGAATTGTACGAAAAATATGAATCTATTCGTAAGCAATTAAAAGCCGAAGGTAATTATGTTGCATTGCAAAAATTACCCCGAAACAGTTCAAAAACCCGTTTACACAATCGCTGTTCTCTTACCGGACGTCCCAAGGGATATATCCGTGATTTTGGAATTAGCCGCATTACCTTTCGTGAAATGGCATCAAACGGTTTAATTCCTGGTGTTAAAAAAGCTAGTTGGTAACCTTAAAAATAATATAAAATGACCGATCCAGTTGCAGATTATCTAACTCGAATTAGAAATGCCGTAAAGGCAAAGCATCGCATTGTTGAAATTCCTTCTTCAAATTTAAAGAAAGATATAACCAAGATTTTATACGAAAAAGGATATATTTTAAATTATAAATTTGAAGAAAATGATACGCAAGGTAATATCAAAATTGCCTTGAAATACAATCCTGATACCAAAGAACCCGCTATACGGAATCTTAAACGAATTAGTACTCCAGGTTTGCGTAAATATGTTAGCAGCAAGGAATTACCGCGAGTATTGAATGGACTTGGGATAGTTATTCTTTCTACTTCCCAAGGGGTAATTACGGATAAGGAAGCACGTCAAAAAGGTATTGGCGGTGAAGTAATATGTTATGTTTATTAAAAATATGATACTATGTCAAGAATAGGCAAATTACCCATACAAATACCCGATAAGGTACAGATTACTGTAAAAGATGGTATAGTGAATGTAAAAGGACCTCTGGGTGAACTTTCTCAATCTTATGATACTAATTTCAAAATTAAATTAGAAGATAATGTATTAACCATCGAACGTCCGGATGATGATAAAAAAAATCGCTCCCTTCATGGTTTATATCGTGCATTAATTAACAATATGGTTGTTGGTGTTTCAACAGGATGGACTATTAAACAAGAACTGGTTGGCGTTGGATATAAAGCAGAAGCCAATGGACAATTGTTAACCCTATCGTTGGGATATTCACACGATATTGTTTTTGAAATGCCTCCCGAAGTGAAAGTTACAACAGTTACCGAACGAAGACAAAATCCCGTTATTACCCTTACCAGTATAGATAAACAATTGGTAGGACAGGTAGCCGCCAAAATACGTTCATTTCGTAAACCCGAACCTTATAAAGGTAAAGGTATTAAGTTTGTTGGTGAAGTTATACGTCGTAAAGCAGGGAAATCTGCCAGCGCTAAATAATAAATAAAGAATATGGCAAAGACTAAATTAGAGCGTAGAAGTAAAATTAAAATGCGAATTCGCAAGCGTGTGTTTGGAACCGCTGAAAAACCAAGAATGTCTGTTTTTCGTAGCAATTGTCAAATATCAGTTCAAATAATTAATGATGTAGAAGGTAAAACATTGGTTTCGGCTTCTTCCTTATTGAAAGAAATTAATCAAACGCAGGCTAATAAAACAAAAAAGGCTGCTGAAGTTGGTAAATTAATTGCTCAAAAAGCACTTCAAGCAGGAATAACAAATGTTATATTTGACAGAAACGGATATTTATATCATGGCCGTGTAAAATCTTTAGCAGATGCAGCCCGCGAGGGTGGACTTAAATTTTAATAGAATATGTTAACGAGTGGAATAAGAAAAATTAAAACAACTGACCTTGAATTAAAGGACAGATTAGTAACCGTAAACAGAGTTACCAAAGTTACCAAAGGTGGACGTCATTTTAGTTTTGCTGCCATTGTTGTTGTTGGTGATGAAAAAGGTATTGTAGGTTATGGTTTAGGCAAAGCAAACGAAGTTACCACTGCTATTGCTAAGGCTGTAGAAGATGCTAAAAAGAATCTCATAAAAGTGCCTATTTTACATGGAACTATTCCTCACGAACAGGAAGCTAAATTTGGTGGTGCTCATGTATTTTTAAAACCTGCATCCAGCGGTACAGGCGTTAAGGCTGGAGGTGCTATGCGTGCTGTACTCGAAAGTGTTGGAGTTAAAGACGTGCTTGCTAAATCAAAAGGAAGTTCCAACCCTCATAACCTCGTTAAAGCTACTATTAAAGCACTTATCAATATGAGAGATGCCGATATGGTTTCCATGCAACGAAATATTTCTAAAGAAAAAGTTTTTAACGGTTAACTATTAATGATATGAAGAAAGTTAGAGTTACACAAATAAAAAGCCGTATCAATTCCAATCCATCACAACGTGGAACATTGGATGCTTTAGGGCTAAGACGTATGCATCAAACCGTAGAACATAATCTTACACCTCAAATTGAGGGAATGATTAGAAAAATTAAACATTTGGTTAAAGTAGAATATTTATAATAGTAAGGAATATGGATTTAAGCAATTTAAAACCGGCTGATGGTTCTGTACATCATAAGAAAAAACGTTTGGGACGTGGCGAAGGCTCAGGAAAAGGAGGAACTTCCACACGTGGAAACAAGGGTGCTAAATCTCGCTCTGGGTATAGCAGAAAAAGAGGTTTTGAAGGAGGACAAATGCCTTTGCAACGCACTTCACCTAAATATGGATTTAAAAATATTAATCGCAAAGAATATAAGGCTATTAATATTAAAACAATTGAACAGTTAGTAAACGAAACCAATGTTACTATGGTTGATCCATCTTTGTTGCATGAATATGGTTTAATTCCCAATAACTGCCTCGTTAAAATATTAGGCGTGGGTACGTTAACTA
The DNA here is from genome assembly GCA_964431135.1 of uncultured Bacteroidales bacterium. Lineage (GTDB taxonomy): Bacteria > Bacteroidota > Bacteroidia > Bacteroidales > GWA2-32-17 > Ch61. The sequence continues at coordinate 5,690 of CAYSIN010000012.1, read as the reverse complement.
AAAAAATTGAAGTTAAAGCACATGCTTTTAGTGCTACCGCAATAAAAGCAATTGAAGCAGTTGATGGTAAAGTTACAAAAATATAGTACATGAAACGTTTTATTGAAACAATAAAGAATATATTTAAAATTGAAGAATTACGCAAACGTATTCTTTATACACTTGGAATTTTATTGATATATCGGTTGGGTTCGTTTGTGGTATTACCAGGCATTGACCCTTCACAATTAGATAACCTGAAACGTCAAACAGCCGAAGGAGTATTAGGACTGCTCGATATGTTTTCGGGGGGTGCATTTTCCAATGCTTCTATCTTTGCATTGGGTATTATGCCTTATATTTCTGCTTCTATTGTTATTCAATTGTTGGGGATTGCCGTTCCATATTTTCAGCGTTTGCAAAAAGAAGGCGAAAGTGGAAGAAAAAAGATAAATCAAATTACAAGATATCTTACTGTGGTGATATTATTAATACAAGCACCCGGATATTTAACCAATCTTCACATGCAATTGCCAGAATCAGCATTTATACTTACAGGAAGTAGATTTACTATTTCGAGTATGTTTATATTAACGGCGGGTACGATTTTTGTTATGTGGCTTGGCGAAAAAATAACCGATAAAGGCATTGGGAATGGGATATCATTAATTATTATGGTGGGTATTATTGCACGCTTGCCATTTGCTTTTGGCTCTGAATTTGCCACTCGCTTGAATGGTGCCGGTGGTTTGGTATTAGTATTGGTAGAATTAATTTTTCTGTTAGTCGTTATCGGAGCAAGTATTGCATTGGTACAGGGTACACGTCGTATCCCTGTTCAATACGCTAAACGTATTGTTGGAAACAAACAATATGGTGGAGTACGGCAGTATATACCCTTAAAAATTAATGCTGCCGGCGTTATGCCTATTATTTTTGCACAAGCGTTAATGTTTATTCCAACTATAATTGTGGGTTATACGAATGCTTCTTCTGGATTTGCATCTGCTTTTACTCGCTATACCAGTTTCTGGTATAATGTACTCTTTTTTACTCTGAATATTATTTTTACCTATTTTTATACGGCTATTATTATTAATCCCGTTCAGATGGCTGATGATATGAAAAAGAATGGCGGTTTTATTCCTGGTGTAAAACCCGGTAAAAAAACCGCTGAGTTTATTGATGTCGTTATGTCGCGTATTACGTTGCCCGGCTCTATATTTCTTGGTATTATTGCCATTTTACCTGCATTTACAGTTTTACTCGGTATTAATTCACAATTTGCTCAATTTTTTGGTGGTACATCATTATTAATTTTAGTCGGTGTTGTTTTGGATACCTTACAACAAATAGAAAGCCACTTGTTGATGCGTCATTACGAAGGATTTACCAAATCGGGACATATTAAGGGACGTACTGGTTCTGCGGCTTCTATGTAATTTTATGAAAGGATACAGAATGATATTTTTAAAGTCAACAAATGAAATTTTACTCATGAAGCAAAGCGCTGAACTTCTTTCACAAACATTTGGTTATATTAAACAGTTTATTAAACCCGGAATTAAAACAAAAGAAATTGACGAAAAAGCCGAAGAATATATTCTGTCTCATAACGCTAAACCAAATTTCAAAAATTATAATGGATTTCCTGCTACCTTATGTATTTCGGTTAATTATCAGGTAGTGCATGGAATACCTTCCAATTACGAACTCAAAGACGGGGACATTGTTTCGGTTGATGGGGGACTTGTGTTAAATGGATATCATGCTGATATGGCTTATACCTTTATGATTGGTAATGTTCACCCCAATGTTAAAAAATTGGTAGAAGTAACCAAAACTGCATTGTATAAAGGTATTGATTATGCAAAAAATGGGATGAGAATAGGAGATATAGGATATGCTATTCAAACTTTTGCCGAATCAAACGGTTTTTCGGTTGTTAGAGAATTGGTAGGACATGGCATTGGAAAAAAATTACACGAAGAACCTCAAGTTCCTAATTATGGAAAATCCGGTAGAGGGGTTGTTCTTAAAGAAGGGATGACCATTGCCATTGAACCTATGATAAATCTTGGAAAAAAAGAAGTATTACAGGAAAAAGATGGATGGACCATTGTAACACGTGATTATTTACCCAGTGCACATTTTGAACATACCGTTGCCATTTTAAATCAAGGACCACAAATATTAACCACCTATAAATATATTGAAAATTAAAAATAAAGTATGGCAAAACAACCTTCTATAGAATTAGATGGTACTATTATCGAAGCGTTATCCAACGCTATGTTTCGTGTACAACTCGAAAATGGACACATTATCACAGCCCATATTTCCGGTAAAATGAGAATGCACTACATTCGTATTTTACCCGGCGACAAAGTAAGAGTCGAAATGTCGCCTTACGATTTATCCAAAGGAAGAATTAGTTTTCGTTATAAATAAATTTTTTTGAAAAATGAAAGTTAGAACATCTGTTAAAAAAAGAAGTGACGATTGTCAAATCGTTAAACGCAAAGGACGTTTATACGTGATTTGTAAAAAAAATCCAAAATTTAAACAACGTCAAGGATAAATATAGTAATTTTGTAACCTTTTTAAAATAATAAATATGGCACGTATCGCAGGTGTTGATATTCCGGACAAAAAGAGAGGCGAAATAGCTCTGACGTACATTTTTGGCATAGGCAGAAGTACGGCAAATAAAATATTGAAAAATACCGGTATTGACAAAAATATTAAAGTTGAAAAATGGAACGATGACCAAGTTTCAAAAATAAGAAATTACATTTCTCAGAATTTGAAAATCGAAGGTGAACTGCGTTCCGAAGTACAACTCAACATTAAACGGTTAATGGACATTGGTTGTTATCGTGGTATTCGTCATCGTAACGGATTACCCGTTCGTGGACAAAGAACACGTACCAATGCACGTACCCGTAGAGGTAGAAAAAGAACTGTTGCAAATAAAAAGAAAGCCACTAAATAAGTAATTGATTGATTATGGCAAAAAAACAAACAAAAGTTACCAAGAAAAAAAATGTGAAAGTGGAAGCTGTTGGACAAGCCCATATTCATACTTCTTTTAACAATGTAATCGTATGTTTAACCAACAACGATGGTGAAGTAATATCATGGTCGTCTGCAGGAAAAAACGGCTTCAGAGGTTCTAAAAAGAATACCCCGTATGCAGCCCAAGTTGCTGCCGAAGAATGTGCTAAAGTCGCTTTTGACATGGGCTTACGCAGAGTTAAGGTATTTGTTAAAGGACCCGGTGCCGGACGTGAATCGGCTATTCGTACCATCGCTTCCGCTGGAATCGAAGTGTCCGAAATTGTTGACGTTACACCGTTGCCTCATAACGGATGTCGCCCTCCTAAAAGAAGAAGAGTTTAATTTTAATTTTTTATGCTACATGGCAAGATATAATGGACCAAAAACCCGCATAGCAAGAAAATTCGGTGAACCTATCTACGGACCCGATAAAGTGTATGAACGTAAAAGACATCAACCCGGTATGCACGGATTAAGCCGTCGTCGTAAAACTACCGAGTATGGAATGCAGTTAAGCGAAAAACAGAAAACAAAATATACCTATGGCGTTTTGGAACGTCAATTTAGAAGATATTTTGATATGGCACTGCGCAAAAAAGGTGTTACCGGTGAAGTGCTACTGCAAATTCTGGAATCAAGACTCGATAATATCGTTTATCGTTTGGGAATTGCACCTACCAGAGATGCTGCACGACAATTGGTTACCCATCGTCATATTATGGTAAACAATAAAATTACCAATATCCCTTCTATGATTCTGAAACCCGGTGATGTGGTTGCTATTCGCGAAAAATCAAAATCGTTGGAAGTTATTTCCAACTCATTGGCAAACGGTAATGTTTCCAAATACCCTTGGCTTGAATGGAACGCTACAGATATGACAGGAAAATATGTTATGTTGCCCGAGCGTGAATCTATTCCTGAAAATATTAGAGAACAACTTATTGTTGAATTGTATTCAAAATAAAATATTAGAATTGTATGGCTATACTTGCTTTTCAAAAACCAGATAAAGTTATCATGGTCGAATCGACCGATAAACATGGAAAATTTGAATTTCGTCCCCTGGAACCGGGTTATGCATTGACTGTTGGCAATGCACTTCGTAGAGTGCTGCTGTCTTCCCTTGAAGGATATGCGATTAGTCGTATTAAACTCGATGGAGTTGACCATGAATTTTCTACTATTAAAGGCGTTGCCGAAGATGTAACCGAAATAATTCTTAATCTGAAACAAGTTCGATTTAAACGACAATTGGATGGTGTGGACAACGAAACCATTCATATTACTATCGGTGGACAGGATACGTTTAAAGCAGGCGATATTTCAAGGTTTTTAACCAGTTTTACTGTACTCAATCCCGATTTGGAAATTTGCCACATGGAACGTAATGTGAAGTTACATATGACTATGTGGATTAATAAGGGAAGAGGATATGTACCTGCTGAAGAAAATAAATTGGACGAACTTGAAATTGGCGTTATTCCTATGGATGCTATCTATACGCCTGTTAAAAATGTGAAATACAGCATAGAAAATGTTCGTGTTGAACAAAAAACAGACTTCGAAAAATTGATTATTGAAATAGATACGGATGGCTCTATTTTACCTATCGATGCACTGAAAGAATCTGCCAAAATTCTGATTTATCATTTCATGCTTTTCAGTGATGAAAAAATTGGATTTGAATTTGATGAGCATAGCGACAATGAAGAATTTGATGAAGAAACACTTCGTATGCGACAATTACTCAAAACAAAACTTACAGACCTCGATTTATCGGTTAGAGCATTAAATTGCCTTAAATCGGCCGATATTGATACACTCGGAAATTTAGTTACTTATAATAAAAACGACCTGCTCAAATTCAGAAATTTCGGCAAAAAATCGTTGACCGAATTGGAAGAATTACTTTCAAGTATGGGGTTGTCGTTCGGAATGGATATTGTCAAATATAAACTAGATAAAGATTAATATCATGAGACACGGGAAAAAAATTAACCATTTAAGCAGAACAAGTACTCACCGTAATGCCATGCTGTCTAATATGGCTGTTTCATTAATTCTGCATAAGGGAATTAATACTACGGTAGCCAAAGCTAAAGTGCTCAAAACATACATTGAGCCCATAATTACAAGAGCAAAAAACGATACAACGCATAATAGACGTATCGTATTTAGTTATTTGAAAGATAAAGCAGCCGTTGCCGAACTGTTTAACGAAATAACCAAAAAAGTAGGCGATAGACCCGGTGGATATACGCGTATTCTTCGTATAGAAAATAGAGCAGGCGATAATGCTGAATTGTGCAGAATGGAATTGGTGGACTATAACGAAAATATGCTCAAAACAAAGAAAGTTACAGCAAAAGCACCACGTACACGCCGTGCAGGAACAAGAAAAAAAGTTGAACCAAAAACCAATACCGAAGTTTCGAACCAAACACCAAGCACAGAAAACAATGATGCTGTAACAGATACCTCTCAAGAATAGAAATAAATTATTACGATATGAATCAAAAAGGCTAACATAATGTTAGCCTTTTTGATTTCTTGTAACTATTCACCCCCTCTCGTCATTGCGAGCGTAGCGAAGCAATCTCACCATGCAGCCACTTCTTCATATAATACCAACTTGCTAACAAGTTCAT
>CAYSIN010000011.1:0-45218 GCA_964431135.1 uncultured Bacteroidales bacterium | reverse complement strand
TTCATGCGTTTCCGTTGTGCAATAATCATAGTATTGTTTATGAGTGAATTGACCATTGCTCAAATTTCACTAGTAAAAAATATTGAATTGCCCAAAGCCATTATACAGGCTAAATACAGTCCCAACGGTAAATACATTGCTGTAGTTCATGCTAATAAACAAATTCATATATTCAATACCTCAACATATAATGTATCTTCTATCTTAGACGACAAGGGCGATGGCGAAATAAGTATTGCCTATAGTCCTGACGGTAAATATTTATTATCGGGCAGTTGGGACAAAACGGTAAAATTATGGGATTTGAATAAAAACAAAATCATTAAACGATATTACGGACATCAGCAGGCAACAAGAAGTGTGTGCTTCAACCCTCAGGGCAATTTGATTGCCAGTGCCGGATGGGATGACATTATTCGCTTTTGGTATGTACCTACGGCTATTAATTTAAAAAATCTTTCAGGTCATACCCAATGTGTACGCACCATTGCATTCAGCCCCGACGGTAGAAAAATAGCCAGCGGTGGTTATGACCAACTGTTAAAATTGTGGGATATTGCTTCAGGAAACGAATTGTTCAGTGTTAAAACATCATCATTCCCTATCGAAGCCCTCGCTTTTAACCCACAAGGAACAATTATTGCTACCTCTGGTTTGGAAAACAACGTAAAACTATGGAACGCTACTAATGGCAATTTAATTAACACCTTAAAGGGAAGCACCGACGCAGTATATGCACTTGCATTCAGCCCCGATGGAAAATATCTTGCAAGCGGTGGAAATGATAATATAATACGTATCTGGAACGCTGTATCTGGAATATGCCTGTACCAATTAAAAGGGCACAGTCAGGGTATTAGAACGCTTTGTTTTAGCCCCGATGGAAAATATCTTGCAAGCGGTGCCGTAGATAAATTACTCAAAATATGGGACGTTGCCTTGTTAAGTATTGTTCCTTATAATGCGAACCTTTCTTCGCCCAGTATTGCTTCTCAAGATGCTATTTCTATTTCACAACCCAATCAAAATCCCTATATTTCCACCAAAAGAAATTTGCCTATCAGTTTTGAAATAAAAAATAATGATTACAACGTTGTTCAATTGTTTTTAAATAAATATGAATATACACGACTAATCAATGGTAACAAGGAAATTGTAAAACCGCTCTCTGTCAAGGTAAATTACAATAAAGACATCGAAATTAATTATGAAATTTATTTGGATTATACGGACAACGTTATTCAACTGGTTGCCTTTAAACCAAATTCCAACGAATTTATTATTTCGCCCGAGTTTATGGTTACCTATTTTGATGTGGACGATTTTAAAAACAAAACAAACCTTACTGTTGTTTCACTCAATATTCAAAAATATATGGATAAAAAGTACAATAGCAGTTTGTTTAAAGATAACTCTGCTAAATTTATGAATCTGTTAAAAATGCAGGAACAACGATTATTTAATAAGGTTACTACTCTGGAAATGACTAACGACGATATTACAACAGACCATATACAGCAAATACTCGATTCGCTCGTTGCCAAACAATCAACAAACGACATGCTGCTAATAACTGTAAACGGATTTATTATTCAGGATAACAGCAATCAAAAATATTTCATGCTATTGCCAACCGCCTCTTCTAAAGAATCAACCATGGATACCTATTTATTTCCTCTGGAAAATATTCTGAAAACTATTTTGAAAACAAAAGCTACCGCAGGCATGTTTGTTAATTTGTCACAACATTTATCCAAGTGTCCCGATAATTTCAACCCTGTTAATGAGGAAGCATTAAATAGTTACATTAGCAATATGCTAACTACTCAGAAAGGTGTTTTCTTTTTAAGCATCAACAACCCACAACCTCTATCCATGTTTGATATGCTTGCCAACAGCATGCATCCTTCCAACGACATAGACAACAATGGCATCGTAGATTTAAACGAGATGAGTGGATTTTTAAATCATCTGGCAAAAATCAGTGTTTTTTATCGTCCCAATTTTATACCTTTATACCTTAAATAATGTTGAAATAATTGAATTATGGAAAATAAAATTACAGATTTAATATACGAAAACAACCGCCTTCATGAAGAAATTGAGCGGCTTCGGAAATATATCAGTTTGCCGGGCTACGAAAGCCGTGCCTTAATTGAAATATTTTCTCGTTTCGCCGACAAAAACCTTAGCCCTGTTACATTAAGTGATGAAAATGAAAATATTATCTTTGCTAATGAAGCCTTTTGCAAATTAATTGATTTTTCAAAAGAAGAAATCATCGGAAAAAATTTAAGACAATTTACCAATCGAGAAGAATTTTCAACGTATCAGGTTAATACCGAATTGCGAAAACGCGGTATTGCCAGTTTATTTGAAAGTGTATTTATTAAAAAGGATGGCACACCTGTCCCTGTTCAAATTTCAGCATCACCGGTACAAAACGATGAAGGTAAATTGATATGCATTATGGGCATTATTACCGATTTAACTGCCTTTTTAAAGGAAAACACTCAGCATAATATCAATAAACTTAATTGGTAATTATGAATCGGTTATCATTGGTTTTTCTATTTTGGTGTATGTGTTCCATAACCATGGCTCAAAAATATTTACTTGTAATTCATGGTGGTGCAGGCAATATAGACGAAAAAAGTTTAACAAATGCGGATGAATACCGCCAATCACTTGACACAGCGTTGACCATTGGTGAAAATATATTGAAAAATGGAGGAAGCAGCCTCGATGCTGTAGAAAGTGTTATCAAATACTTTGAAGACAATCCTCTATACAACGCAGGCAAAGGTGCTGTCTTGACCGATAAGGGAACCGTAGAACTGGACGCCTCTATCATGGATGGAAAAACCATGCTGGCTGGAGCCGTTGCCGGTGTTACCGATATAAAACATCCTATTTCTGCTGCTCGTCTGGTCATGGAAAAAACATCACACGTATTGCTGATTTCAAAGGGTGCTTCAGCATTTGCCAAAGAACAGGGACTTAAAATGGTACCTAATGAATATTTTATCACACCCGAAAATAAAAAACGCTATGAAAAAAACAAAGAGAACGATATTCATGGAACCGTTGGATGTGTTGCAATGGATACAAAAGGAAATCTTGCAGCCGGTACTTCTACTGGTGGAATGATGCTCAAAAAATATGGCAGAGTGGGCGATTCACCCATCATCGGTGCCGGTACGTATGCCTGCAATGCTTCGTGTGCCGTTTCTTGTACTGGATATGGTGAATACTTTATTCGTAATTGCGTCGCCTTTCATGTTCATGCATTAATGATTTATAAGGGATTGTCTGTTAACAATGCCGTTTCGTTTGTCATCGACAGTGTTTTAACACCACAACACGGCACAGGAGGTATTATTGCCGTTGACAAAAATGGGAATTACAGTTGGGACTTTAATACTACAGGCATGTTTCGCGGTGTCGCCACTTCCGAAAATAAACACCTTGTACAGTTGTTTGGTAAATGAAAACTTCTAAAAAAATACCCGTAACATCATCAGCACTGCCAATCAATAATGAGAAGCATAAATTTGTACTCCGCTGGTGGCACAAACTCCTCTTTTTTACACCTATTATCTTATTTCTGATTATTCTAAGGGCAAACGATTGGTATCATGCTTATTTGCTTCATTATAATGGAAAAACAACATGGGCAACTATTACAAAGGTCAGTTTAGGCGGTGTTCGCGATGAGTACGATACCGAAAATGTGGAATATACCTATAATGTAGATGGACACATTTATACGGCATACCTTTCGGTAAAAACAAATAATAAATACGTAATAGGTCCATTGGACATACCCGTATTTCCCAATCAGCAATTTATGATGAAATATGCTGTTTCGAAACCTGATGTTGCCGAAATTTATCTGGACAAACCCGCTATCAATACTATCATAAACTTTTTAAAAGATGTTTCTATTATTATGTTGCGTGATATTCCCGAAACAAAAGGCACTCTAACTATCAAACAGGCAGGTTGCGTAGCACGAAACATTTTTAGAATTAAAGGTTATGAAGGGTTATCCTATTTTTACTTCTTTGATACTCCTAGGATTGAAAACTTTAAATACCACAAAAGTAATTTTCACGATTTTATACAGTCTGACGAGATAAAAAAAATATTTCAGGAATGCGAAAAAATTAAATAATCGTTCCTTAAAAACTCATTTTAGTCTTTTAATCTTTCTTGTTGATGTATTTTTGAAATATATTCTAAGGTCATCAAGAATTTGTAGTCATAAGTACAGGTTCTTTTTTTTACAAAAATTTCTAATGCAACATCACTCTCCATATAATACCAAACCGCTAACAAAAGAATGAAATGAATTTTGTCAGTTGGCTTTGGTTAATGCCGACAGACTAACAGTTTTAAAACAAGAGCGAAGCGAATTGTTTTAATTATCTTGTTAGCAAGTCGGTATAAGGACGACAAAGAGTTTTTTCTATATAAGAGGATATCTCAACGGTAGCGCCCGATTTTTCTTTAATATATTGAATAGCTTTTGAACCTGCTTCTTTCAATAAATGTTCATTGGTAAATAAAGAATAAAAGATTGATTCAAACTCCATTTTATTAGCAACAGCAAAAACAGCACCCGCTTCTTTCATTTCAATTGCTTCGTTGAATTGATAATGATGGGGTCCAAAAATAACCGGTATGCCATAGACAGCAGGTTCCAGTATATTATGAATACCTTTGCCAAAACCTCCACCAATATATGCCAATTGTGCGTATTGATACAGCGATGACAACATGCCAATATTATCTATTATTAAAACCGATGCTGAAATAGTTGTTTCGGAATGACTAAGTGATGAATACAACACAGATGGTACTTCAATGCTTTGTTGTATGGTACGAATATTTTCGTTTTCAATTTTATGAGGCACAATAATCCACTTTATTTTATCGGCAGTTTGTAAAACTACATTGGCAATAATGTTCATATCTTGCATCCATGCACTGCCCACCACTACGGTAAACGAGTTTTGTACAAACTGTTTAACTATGCGGAGTTGCATGGGTTGCTGCGCAATTTGTAAAACCCTGTCACAACGGGTATCGCCAGCAACCATAGCAGGAATATGAATAGACTGTAATAACGTTGCCGATTCATTATCTTGAACAAATATTTGTGAAAAGAATGAAAGCATTTTTCTGAACAGTCTGCCATATCGTTTAAAAAATATCTGTGTTGGTTTGAAAACGGCAGAAATAAGAATAATGGGAATATGTTGTATGCTTGCTTCGTGAATGAAGTGGTACCATAAATCGTATTTTACGAAAACTACTAATTGTGGTTTAATGAGTTTATAAAAACGCTGTGCATGGCGGCGTGAATCAAGTGGCAAATAAAATACAGCATCTGCCATGGAGTAGTTTTTCCTGATTTCGTATCCCGAAGGTGAAAAAAAGGTAAGTACCATTTTCCATTCGGGATGTTGTTGCTTTAACAGTTCTATAACGGGTCTGCCCTGTTCAAATTCTCCCAACGATGATACATGAAACCATACAACAGGCGATGTAGATTCATTAGAAAATTCAGCAATTTTTTGCCAAATATTTTTTCTGCCTTTTACCCATAACCGGGCTTTGTGATTGAACCATGATGCCATATTTATGAGACAACCATATAAGAATATTGCCAGATTATAAATCAGCCTTGACATGCCTAATAGAAATAATAGGATTGCGGTTCACGCCTGTATATCGGAATTATCCATCCTACTTTAATGGAGTGCAAAAGGTCAAAATAGTGGTTATTGTCTTTTTTCATCAAATTAAAATCCCATGCTCTTCCGCTTTTGGTCCATGACTGATAAAATTCAAAACCAACATAAAAATTAAAAAATTGACTTTTACTGAAAATTACATATCCCACATATTCGGTTAAGGCAAAACCATATCTCATTTTATCATAACCGTATCTATAATCGCCAACCATTTGTGGAGCATTATTGCCATCCTCTTCAATTCGGATTTTATGTTGCAAAAATCCGCCGCCAACCAAGAGCAAAAGTCCACTGTTGGGATTGGGATATTTAAAAAACGTAACACCCCCTATTTTTGCTCCCACAAAATAGCCTCGTTCATAAGTATTATAATCGGCATAAACGCCATATTCATTAATGATATTCCCATTGGAAGTAGCAATGCTGTCAAAAATATGATTGGCTTCACCTTTTAATGTTGAACCGAAAATGTAATTGGCGTTGATTTCTACAAAAATATTATGACGTGTTTTAAACATGAATGAACCGCCAATATTGCTGTTCATTCCAAATAGTTTTGCCATATCACCACCGGGAACCTGCATCATAAAATTGGCAGAAAACATGGGAAAAGCAATAGTACTGTCCAAATTTTTTTGAGCAATAAGCGAAAATGGAAATAAAACAAAGACCCAAAAAAATTGTTTTTTCATTTTACATTAATTGAAAAGAATAAACGTTTATTCATGATACAATATTTTATACTTGATGAAATAATTTTTCTATTTCACCATAATATAAGCGATGATAATCGTGCGTCGGATAGTTTTTTAAAACCGATTTATCCAGCATATGAGCGGGTTTAATATCGTCAAAATAAATTTTTCGACAAATCAATACAAGTTGAGATTCGTTATAATAAATTACCTTATTGTTATAACTTACAGGGGTAAGTCCTTTGATATGCATTTTATCTATATCTCTGCCCGAATGAGAGCCGCAATAATTGACAATTTTTTCATACGATTCGTCAAAAAAATTTATAGAAAAATATTCGTTCTTTTCCATAAATTGATAGGTATATCGTTGTGGTCTGACATAAACAAATGCCATGGGTTTTTTCCACAAATATCCAATGCTTGCCCATGCTACGGTCATACAGTTGTGTGTTTCCATATTGCCTACTGCCAATACGAATCCCTGCTTTTGCAATTGAGCAAAAATATCAAAAGATAAAGAATAAACATCCATTTCTTTCATAACAAGAATATTAGTGTATTGAATATTAAATAATTATGAATTACGATTTGATTATTTTTCATGCTGTAAAATTGTTAAAAAAATTGAAATATTTTTATTTCTTAAAATTATATTTTTATCTTTGTCCCGTGAGAAAATTATTTGGTTATATTATTTTATTGATTTGGAGTAGTTCTGTATATGCTCAAATGAATATGCATAAAGACAGTTTGCTGTCCGAAAATACTTTTGATATCAAATCTTTTCAATGGGATACATTATATTTACGTACTACACGCAAACCCAATTTCTGTTTGAAAGATACAACGGGCTTATCACTTAAAACAATTCAACATGCTGTATTCCGTATGCCTGTATTGGGCAATATTATTTCCGAATTTGGTTATCGCAGTCACAGACGTGTACATACGGGTGTCGATATTAAATTAAATTACGGCGATTCGGTTTATGCTGTGTTTGATGGTATAGTTCGCATAAGCAGATATTTCAGCAGTTATGGAAATATTGTTGTGGTGAGGCATTTTAATGGAATAGAAACCGCTTATGCACATCTTTCCAAAAGGTTTGTTCATGTAGGCGACACTATATACAGTGGCAAAGTATTGGGTTTAGGTGGCAAAACGGGAAGAGCCACTACACCTCATCTTCATTTTGAAACGCGGTATCGTGAACAACCGTTCAATCCCAGACTATTAATTGATTTTACAGAAAAAAAATTACATCACGATACGTTATGGCTATGCCAAAATTCTTTTCAATTCAACAAAAAGAAATCAACCGTTATAGTTAAACATGCTATTCAAAAAAGTACGATTACGACTCCTGACTCTAATGTTACAACAATCGTTCATCAAGAACCGTTCACGGTAAATAAGGTTTATGTTATACAAAAAGGAGATACGCTGTATAGTTTGGCAAAACGTTATGATACTACGGTAGGCGAATTATGCAAAGTAAATCATATTCACGAAAATGGCATTTTAAGTATAGGTCAGAAAATCAGGATTCCGTAATCTTTTTTTTAAACGTTGTTTTCGTTTCGGTTTTACGAATTAGTCGTTTTATATTTTTTCGATGGGTATAAAAAAGTAGTACTACGGCTATGGCTGAAAACAAGATAAGCGACAATGAATAATCTTCAAACAACAATACAAACAGCGGGAAAAACAATCCTGCCATCAATGAACTTAGTGAAACATATCGGCTTAAAATAAACACGATAATAAATACTGCAAAACTCAGCAGAGCGGGAATAGTAGCAATGCCCAATGTCATGCCTAAAAGTGTTGCCACGCCTTTGCCACCTCTAAAACCTGCATACAATGGGAAAATGTGTCCAATAACGGCACAGCCACCTATTAAAATTGGGAAAAAATAAGCATCACCGGTGTCGGGAAACAAGTATAAATAGAAGTGTGAAATAAAGGGAAAAAGGAATCCTTTAAAGATATCAAAAATAAAAACAGGCAAGGCTGCTTTTGCACCCAATACTCGTAACGTATTGGTTGTACCAGCATTTTTACTTCCATATTCTCTTATGTCCGTATTGTAAAACCACTTCCCTACCCATACCGATGTTGGTATAGAGCCAAGCAAATATGAAGCAACACCAAAAATAATTAACCATCCCATATTAAAAAAGAAAAAGGAATAATCTGAATTAAACTTCAGGCTATTCCTGATATATCCTATTAACAACCTAATGTAGCCACCATGACTGCCTTAATGGTGTGTACGCGGTTTTCGGCTTCGTCAAATACAACGGAATGTTTCGATTCAAAAACATCATCGGTAACTTCCATAGCATCGATATGAAATTTTTTATAAATTTGTTCACCTATTTCGGTTTCTCTATTATGAAACGAAGGCAAACAATGTAAAAATTTCACATTCGGATTGCCCGTCAATTTAATTATATTTTGATTTACCTGATAAGGTTTAAGCAATTTAATACGTTCTGCCCATACCGAATCAGGCTCACCCATACTAACCCAAACATCTGTATAAAGAAAATCTACTCCCTTTACACCCTCTTTGATATTGTCGGTAATGGTAATTTTTGCTCCTGTTTCTTTGGCAATACTGTTAGCAGTTTTTACCAGTTCTTTAGAAGGCTGGCAGTTTTTAGGTGCAACGGCTCTAAAATCCATTCCCATTTTGGCAGCACCTATCATAAGCGAATTTCCGACATTATTTTTGGCATCACCCAGAAAACTGAACTTAATATTATGAAGGGGCTTATCACAGTGTTCCATCATGGTAAGGAAATCGGCAAGAATTTGAGTTGGATGAAATTCTGTTGTTAATCCGTTCCATACCGGTACACCAGCATATTTAGCAAGGGTTTCCACTATTTCCTGTGAATAGCCGCGATATTCTATACCGTCGTACATTCGTCCCAATACGCGTGCTGTATCTTTCATCGATTCCTTTTTGCCCATTTGCGAGCCCGAAGGTCCCAAATAAGTTACATGAGCGCCCTGGTCTAAGGCAGCCACTTCAAAGGCACAGCGTGTACGTGTCGAATCTTTTTCAAACAACAATACAATGTTTTTACCTTTTAAACGTGGTTGTTCTGTCCCCGCATATTTAGCCTTTTTTAACTGTACCGATAAATCTAATAAAAATTTTATTTCATCGGGTGTAAAATCTAATAATTTTAAAAAACTGCGATTTTTTAGATTAAATGCCATAACTATACCTCCTTATTTGAATATTTGTAATTAAGCACTATACGTGTACCAGCAGCAGGGTTTCTTAATTCCCTCGATTCAGTAATAATAGATTCCTTGCCACCGTTTAATACGAATTGGATACAGGCACGAATTTTAGGTGCCATGCTGCCTTCACCAAATTGACCTTCTGCCAGATATTTATTAGCGTCTTCCACGCTCAGTATGTCCAGTCTTTTTTCGTCGGGCTTGTTAAAATTGATGCAAACCTTTGGCACATCGGTAAGAATATAAAATTCGTCGGCTTTTATTTGTGTTGCCAATAAGGAAGATGCCAAATCCTTATCAATAACAGCATCGATACCTTCGAGTTTGTTTGGTTCAACATAATAAACAGGAATACCGCCACCACCCACAGCAACTACAATGTTGCCATCACGAGCTAACTTTTCAATAGACTTGCGATTTCCGATACGTTCAGGAATAGGCGATGCAACTACCTTTCTCCATCCTCTTCCCTTTGCATCTTCCTTAAAAATAGAACCCGTTTCTGCCATGATTTTTTCTGCTTCTTCTTTGGAATAATAGGGACCTATGGGTTTGGTAGGATTTTTAAATGCCGGGTCATTCTTATCAACCAGTACTTCTGTTACGAGTGTAATAATATCGATATCAATACCTTTTTTTTCTAAAACATTGCGTAATTGCTGTTCAATGACATATCCAATAAATCCTTGACTGTATGCTCCACAGATATCCAATGGCATTTCAGGGATGTTAAATAATTTGCTTCCACCCTGATTTTGCAAAAGGATGTTACCTACCTGAGGTCCGTTTCCGTGTGTAATAACCAGATTGTATTCACTTTCGATAAGTGGTAAAATATTTTGACACGTTTCGTAAGCATTACGCTCCTGTTCGCTGATGGTTCCTTTTTCACCTGCACGCAACAGGGCATTCCCACCAAAAGCTACTACTGCTAATTTCTTCATACACTTTCTATTTATTACGAACCGCAAAAATAGCAGTTATTTATAAATTATGCAAATACCCAATATTTAACTACTAACAAAATGATATATAGATTAATACGTTTAATGAAAAAATATTTTGTAAAAAAGATGAATATCATTTTAACCAAATAAAAAAATAACTATTTTTAACGCTTATTAATTTTAAAATTATTTTGAGTATGAAAAAATGTATTAAATTGTTTACTATTGCTTATGTTGCATTACTATTATTTGGCATGCAAACACTGGTAGCACAAACCATTGACAAATATGCAGTGGATGGTGCTCTTTATTTTAAATTTAGGAATGATGCTACTATGAACTTTAGTATAAAAGCAGGAAAAGTTATGCCCGAAGACATTCCATTTTTGAATAGAATGATAGGAAAATATGGCATTACTTCCGTAAGAAATACATTTTGGCAAACGACAGAACCTAAGTTGCATCGTATTTTCAAGGTTCAGTTTACCAATAAGGAAATGATTGAACAATTTATCAGTGAATTGAATGCTGAAAAAGATGTTGAATTTGCTGAAAAGGCTCCCTATTTCCCAATTCGTTATACCCCGAATGATTATGGAACAACAGCCAATAATAATTGGCATCTGACTATCATTAATGCAAAACAGGCATGGGATATTACGCATGGAAGTGCTACTATAAAAGTAGCCGTTATAGATAATGCCGTTGATATTACGCATCCTGATATTGCTCCTAAAGTAGATTTGGCTATTGACTTGGGCGATGATGACAATGACCCCACGCCACCTTCCAATACAACTATCTGGTCGCATGGCACACACACTTCGGGATTGGCTGTGGCTGCTACCGATAACAATGTTGGTGTTTCGTCTATTGGCTTTGATTGTCGCCTGATTGCTATTAAAGCCGGTGCCGATGCCGATGGTGGACAAGGCGTTTCTGCCATGTTCGAAGGTATTACATGGGCTGCCGACCACGATGCTAACATTATAAGCATGTCGTTTGGCGGACCTTCCTATTTTCAAACCATGCAAATGATAGTTGATTATGCGTATAATAAAGGCTGTGTGCTGGTGGCTGCTGCTGGAAATAATGGTGATGGTACTGAGGACCCTAATAATGTAAATTATATAGGATACCCTGCTGCTTGCAATCATGTTATTTCCGTAGGCTCAACTAATGGCACCGATGTGGCTAGTTCCTTTTCTGAATATGGAACATGGATTGATGTAATGGCACCCGGCGGTTATGTATCTGATAGTTTTATAGACATGCTTTTAAACAATAGCGTTTACAGTACTACGGCAAGCAATACGTATGGGAAAATGGCAGGTACATCCATGTCTTGTCCTGTTGCTGCAGGTTTATGTGCACTGATGAAATCGGTAGATACTACATTAACACCCGACAGACTTACTTATTTGTTAAAGGCTTCCTGTGATAATATCGAATCATTACAGGATGCAACCCATCAAGGCATGGTAGGTGCAGGAAGAATAAATGCCTTTAAGGCAGTACAGATGGTTCAAGACAGCATGTCTTCTGTGGTTGCTGATTTTACATGCTCTGGAAACTTTATCAATATGGGTGGTCATGTTAATTTTACTGATTTATCTGTTGGAACTATTACTTCATGGCAATGGTCTTTTCCTGGTGGAACGCCAACTACTGCTAATATTCAACATCCACAAAATATAACGTATGTTGCTGCTGGCACATATCCAGTAACACTTACTGTTTCGGATGGAACACACAGCAGTACAGAAACCAAAACAGCCTTTATTACGGTTCAACAACCCGCCAATACAGCATGGATAGAACAGGCAAGTGGTTTTACTACTATGTACAGGGGTGTTTATCATATTTCCATTCCCAACGACAGCGTAGCATGGGCTACTGCTATTGACGGGACTAATGGTTCACCGGTTAATGAATTTACCAGAACTATAAATGGTGGTGCTTTATGGACACCGGGTACTATTACTGTCAGCGGGGCTTTGGCTCCGGCAAATATCTCTGCTGTAAGCGATTTAAAAGCATGGGTAGCAGAATATCCCACTTCGGGTGCAGGGGGTAAGGTTTATTATACCGCAGATGGTGGACAAACATGGACCAATCAAACATCTTCCACTATGTTTGTTAACTCTGCCAGTTTTTTAGATGTTGTTCACTTTTTCAATGAAAATGATGGATTTTGTATGGGTGACCCCATAAACAGTGTTTTTGAAATTTATTTTACCCATGATGGAGGTCAAACGTGGACTGCTGTTACGTCATCAAACGTTCCTGCACCTCAATCTGGTGAAATGGGTTGGACAGGCGTTTATACCGCTTTTAATAATATAGCATGGTTTGGAACCAATAAAGGGAGAATTTATAAAACAACCGATAAAGGTGAAACATGGACCGTCTTAACACCCGGCTTGACCGATATTAGCAAAATTGCATTTAATAATGAAAATAATGGTATTGCTCAACAAATTGTTTATAATACTACAACAGGAGCCATAACGACTTTAACCATGAAGAAAACAAACGATGGAGGACAGACATGGACTGCCGTTACGCCGGGTAGCAATTTTTGGAAATCGGATATCGCCGCAGTTCCCAATTTACCCGGTAAATATTACTCTGTTGGAACAGACGGAGCAGCCTCTTCATCTGCTAAATACGGAAGTTCATATTCTCTTGATTATGGCACTTCATGGACACCTATTGATACGGGTGTTCAATATGTTTCCGTTTGTTTCTTGAACGACCAAACTGGCTGGGCTGGTGGATTTAGTACCAATGCCACTACTAGCGGAGTGTTTAAATGGGATTATCAAACAATGATACAACCTGTAATAACTTCTACGCATGTTAGCATTTATCCCAATCCTGCTTACGATGTGATAACAGTTGAATCAACAGAGAAGATTATTTCAGTTGAAATTATGAATACGCTGGGTCAGAAAATAATTTATTCTCCTATCAATGATGTAAAAAAGCAACTTAACATCAGTTCACTCAACAGAGGATTTTATATTTTCAAAGTCAATACGGTTAAAGGAAGCAATGTTTATAAGATTTTTATAGAATAATAAAGTAACCAAAATAATTTATCTCATCATGAAAGACCTTTACTATCAAGGTCTTTCATGATTTATATTCTTATAAAACTTTAAGAGTTTTCTGTTTGCTTTGTTCCATTCGGCAAACATAGAGAAACGCTTCGCAATGAAGACATGATATGATTACTTCATCATTACTGATGAGACCAAAGCAGTAATTTTATCCCTTTTTTGTGTAATTCAAAAATTTCATGTATGTTTGCCATTATAAATTAATAAGGAGTTATGAAAAATTTTCGTTTTGTAACAGGGCTTTTTTTAATAGCCCTATTGGTATCGTGCAGTTCATCCAGAAACAAAAATCAGTATTGTGCCAATGCTGTTGAAATGTTGCCATGGGTAAATAACAACGTGGTAAAGGAAGTAAAGCAACCTGACCACCAGTATGCTTTTTTTGTAGATTCGACGCATGAATACAGTTATGGATTTAAACTAAACGTCAAAAATTTGAATATAAAAAATCCAAAAAAAATGACGGCTTCGTGCGATGGATATTTATATAAAATACCTACCAGCGTTCACTTGGTCATTGAGATTAGAAACAATGAAACATGTATTCATTGGGTGTCTCAGAATTTTGCCAAAGAAAAAACTATTATGGCAGACTGGAAAAAAGTCAGTTTGACCACCAATCTACCCAAAGAGACCAATGAAAACACAAGCATCCTTGTGTATGTATGGTCGCAGGCACATGAAGCAGCCTTAATCGACAACATAACAGTAACTTTTGAATAATGCATGCAGGCAAAAAAGTAGTTGTCGTTATGCCAGCATATAATGCCGAAAAAACATTGCGTACTACTTATGCAGAAATTCCGCTTGATATAGTGGACGATGTAATTGTAGTGGACGATGCCAGTAACGACAATACTTTAACTGTAGCACAATCGTTAGGAATAAAACATATTATTCGCCATCAGCACAATCTTGGCTATGGCGGAAATCAAAAAACATGTTACGATAAGGCACTCGAACTTAATGCAGATATTATTATCATGGTTCATCCCGATTATCAATACACGCCCAAATTAATACCAGCCATGACAGCAATTTTAACCAGCGGTTTATATCCTGTTGTTTTGGCTTCACGAATTTTGGGTAAAGGTGCTATTAAGGGAGGCATGCCGTTGTACAAGTATTTTTTCAATCGTTTTTTGACGTTTACTCAGAACTTTGTTATGGGACAAAAACTGTCGGAATACCATACTGGCTATAGAGCCTTTACCCGTGAAGTGCTAACCGCTATTCATTATCATGCCAACTCCAACGATTTTGTATTTGACAATCAGATGCTCGCACAAATTTTTTATGCCGGTTTTAATATTGCCGAAATATCTTGTCCTACAAAATATTTTGAAGGTGCTTCGTCTATCAACCTTCATCGGAGCATTAAGTATGGATTAGGCGTTTTAAAAACCTCATTTCAATATCGTTTTCAGAAATGGAATATAGCACATTATGACATTTTCGCAAAAGCAAATTGATGATATTCTCTGTCCTTTTTGTGGTGAAACACATACCCGTTTTTGTTACGACACTATTGATACACAGCAAAAAAAATGGGATTTGTATTTTTGTCCACAATGTCGGTTTTATTTTCTGTATCCCTTCCCCAAAGACGAAGATTTAAGGCAGGCATACGACACATCGTATTATGGTGAAGGAAAAGAAAAATTTGCTTTTCCGCTGATAGAAAAAACGCTTGATTATTTCAGAAGTGGAAGGGCTCGAATACTAAAAAAATATCTTAATGCCAATGTACAATCCGAAATATTAGACATCGGCTGTGGTAATGGAAAATTCTTAAATTATCTTTATAAATTAGGATTTAAACAGTTGCATGGAATAGAACTTGCTGGGAACAGTGCCAAACGAGCATCTCAATTCCCCTTTATTCAACTTCATCTTGGAAACATGGACACGGTTGATTTTCCGAATGATGTCATGGATTCTATTACGCTATTTCATGTATTTGAACATCTTGCCAATCCAATAAAGGCTTTGGATAAAATAGATAAATGGCTTAAACCGGAAGGTGTATTAATGATGTCATTTCCGAACATTGACAGTTTACAGGCACGATGGTTCAAAGGTAACTGGCTACATCTTGACCCACCACGTCATTTGAATTTTATAGAGCCAAAAGATTTTGTAGAGATGTTGCAAAATAAAAATTATACCCTGTTAAAAACAATTTATTTGTCCGCCGAACAAAATCCTTATGGATACGTGCAAAGTATATTGAACAGCATAAGTTATAAACGCGAAATACTGTTTGAATCATTTAAGCACAATAAATCATATATAAGTAATGTTCCAGCCATAACCTTGTGGCTTCATCGCTTGTTTTTTATTATAGCCATGCCGTTTTTTTTATTGGTTGATGTAATAGAATCATGGTTTAAACAATCGGGAACTGTTACTTTTGTATTCAAAAAAAATAATTATGCAAAAAGGTAAAGAACTAAAACCGCATATTGGAATATACGGCAGACGTAATTATGGTAAAAGTAGTTTTATAAATGGTATAACCGGACAGGACATTGCCATAGTATCGGAAGTGGCGGGTACTACCACCGACCCTGTTAAAAAATCTTATGAAATTATCGGCTTTGGACCCGTTATTCTGATTGATACCGCCGGACTTGACGATGAGGGAGATATTGGGCAAAAACGCATAAAGAAAACACTCGATACATTAAGCATCATCGATTTGGCAATACTCATTATTACCAACAACACGTTTGACACGTTTGAAGAAAATATAATCCAGCAATTTGAATCACTGGATGTTCCGTATCTTATTGTTTACAGTAAAACAGACCTGTCATTGCCCGAGCCGACTTTTGTGCAGATGGTTGAAGAAAAAACGAAGAAAAACATTTTATTTTTTTCTACTAAAAAAGCAGAACAAATTGACGAAATGTTGCAAGCCATAAAACAATCTATTCCCGAATCGGCATACAGCATGCCTGCACTGGTAGGTGATTTGATTTCACAGGGAGATATAGTATTGCTAATTACTCCGATAGATGTTGAGGCACCCGAAGGAAGGCTCATATTGCCACAAGTACAGGTAATACGTGATGTGCTTGATAACGATGCCGTGTGTATTGTTTTAAAAGAACGCGAAGCAGATGCTTTCTTAAAACATACTTCTATAAAACCGAAATTAGCCATTACCGACAGCCAACTGTTTTTAAAAGCCGATGCCCTGATTCCGCGTGATGTGCCACTGACGGGTTTTAGCGTACTACTGGCGCACTATAAGGGAAATTTTCAGGAATACCTGAAAGGTACTCCTAAAATAAGCGAACTGAAAGATGGCGACCGTATTCTTTTGCTTGAATCATGCTCTCATCATGTTTCGTGTGATGATATAGGCAGAGTAAAGATACCACGGTGGATAAGTCAGTTTACGGGTAAAAAACTTACGTTTGATGTGGTAGCGGGATTAAGTTCACTGCCACGCCCCATAACCGATTATGCTTTGGTTATTCAATGCGGAGGTTGCATGATTACGCGAAAACAATTGCTTAATCGTTTGAAACCTGCTGTGGATGCAGGCATACCTGTTACAAACTACGGAATGGCCATTGCGTATGTACAGGGCGTATATAACCGAGCCATTGAACCCTTTGTAAAAAATCAAGCAGAAAATTATTTGTAAAGGATTTTCCTTTTATAAAAAATTGTAATCTCTTTATAATAAGACGTATATTACTTATTTATAAATTTTTTTTCAAAAAAGATTAAAAAAATTCATAAAAAATTTAACGGATTAAAAAATTTACTTTATATTTACCATTGAAAAAAACATTTTATGGTACATATATGAAATAAATGTTATTTTATAATGTATATAAACAAATTGTGCACTATGCAGAAAAGATAAATATAAATTAATTTATGTTTGATGAATATTATGTGGAAAGAATTAGAATTATTAAGAAAGAAATATCTTGAATTGAGATTATCTGATGCTATTGACTATGAAAAGTTTTCAATGATTTCAATTGTTTACAATTCGACTAAGATAGAAGGCTGTTCTTTAACAGAAAACGATACCAAACTATTATTGGAAAATGATATAACAGCCAAAGGGAAACCACTTGCAGACCATTTAATGGTTAAAGACCATTTTTCTGCATTTATGTTTCTTAAAGAGATTGCAAAAACAAAACAAAAAATAAGTATTGATTTAATACAACAAGTCGCCGGACTTGTAATGAAAAATACTGGTGGACTTATAAATACAATGTCGGGAACATTTGATACTTCTGTTGGTGATATACGAAAATCTCAAGTTTATGTTGAAAGAAAATATTTTCCGGATTTTTCAAAAGTTGAGAATTTATTGAATAAACTTATAGATAATGTAAATCAACGGATTGATGTAGTTTCAGGTAATGAAATTTTAAAACTATCGGCTGATATTCATTATAATTTAGTTAATATTCATCCATTTGGAGATGGAAATGGACGAACTTCTAGATTGATGATGAATTATATACAGATGTATCATCAAGAACCATTAATAAAAATATTCACAGAAGATAGAATTGAATATATTGATGCACTGAATAATACAGAAAAGTTAGAAGATATTTCAATATTTAGAAATTTTATATGTAAACAGCAAATAAAATTTTATAAAGCCGAGATTGATAAGTTTAAACGAAAAGATAAAGGGTTCTATTTAATGTTTTAATATCATCGTGCACAACATCACCTACAAAAAATTGCCGAAAAATTACTAGAACGTTCAAGCACCCATTCTTATTCCCCCCTCGTTACATGCTTTACCAAACCCGCTAAAAAAGAATAAAATATAAACATCAAACGTTAATCATTATTTTCATGTATTTTTGTATTTTCAATATACCTTGATTTCAAAATTGATAAACATAGTATTGGGTTTTTTAATACTTTTACCTGTATTTATTAAGGCTCAGGAAAGTAAGATAGTGCAGGTAAAGGGGATTATTACCAATTATCATAACGAAGTATTGCCCTATGTTTTTATATACGACGAGTATGCCAAAAAAGGATATTTGGCTACTGAACATGGAGAATTTGATATTTTTACCACACGTGGAACAACTTTAATATTTACTCATATCGGATATAAACGCGATAAGTTTGTTATACCTTCCGTCGGAAAAACAGATATTTTATTTTTAAAATTAAAGATGATAACCGACACGTTGAAATTGCCCGAAGTTGTTGTTTTTCCTTGGAAAACATTGAAACAGTTTATTCATGTTGCGGTTACAACCAAAATTCCCGAAGATGAAGTAAGTCGAGTTGAAAAACGATTTGATGAGATACGTTATCAAGCAATGCACCCAAGCGATGATGAAATTATACCCTCTCCAGAAAAATCTTATCGATTAACAGTAAACAAGCGTGCTGCCGAATCTTATTGGAAAGGCCAAACACAACCCATGCCTATTTTTGACCTTATGGCATGGCAAAAATTCTTTCAATATTTGAAAGAAGGAAAATTTAAAAATCAGAATAAAAATAAAGAGCAGGAATGATAATAGTTATATACCCATAAATATGTAGAATTTATATAAAACAATGACTCATCCGGTCAAATTTTAAAACTTTATTGGAAAAGCACGTCGGTATTAGAACACCGGCACATTTTTGTTGGCTTTTACAGAATCGCTTGCATAAGGCATCGAAACCATTTCACCATTTTTATAAATGGCTTTTAATTTAAGTTGTCCATTGGGTTGCCATAACATTACTTCACCATTATAGCGTCCATACTCGTAATTAATTTGACTCTTTAACTGCCCATTATCGTACCATGTTTTGCTAATGCCGTGCTCTTTGCCATCTACATAATAATCTTCCGTCATTTTCTTCCCATTGGGATAATAAGTTACCCACGTTCCTTGCTCCAATCCGTTTTTAATATAACCCTTTCGTTTTTCTTTGCCGTTTTCGTACCAGAAAATCCATAATCCATTTTCATAACCTTCTTCGTAACTGCCTTCTGTTTGAAGTTCTCCGTTATCATACCAAGTCTGAAACTGTTTGTCAGGCACTCCTTCCTTATAGGACATTTTTTTCTCGGGTTTTCCATTTTCGTACCACGAAACCCACATTCCTTGTTCCTTGTCGTTTTTATATTTGCCTTTTTGCTGAATAGTTCCATTTTCGTACCATGTAATCCATTCACCATGTTTTAATCCTTCTTTAAAAAATTTCTGTTCCTTTTTCTTTCCATTTTCGTAAAAGGTTAGCATTTCTCCATTGGGCTTGCCATTTTTATAATATACTATTTTTTTGGGCTTATTTTTTTCATACCATTCTTGCTGTAATCCTTCTCTTTCACCTTTATCAAAATTTTCCTGAATAATAGTATCTCCCTGATTGTTTAATATTAATTGTCCGCCTTGTTTTAAGCCATTGATATAACGCATTTCGGCTACTTTTTGTCCTGTTTTGTAATATACATACGATATACCATGCAATTTCCCGTTTTTATAAAAAAATTCTTTTCTAATATTATCTTCCTGTAACGTGCATTTTCCAGTATAGGGCAAATTCCGTTCATCTACCATAACGTCGTTTTTTGTGTGTAGTTTAGAGCAATTGCATTCACGTGTACACGAGTAGTTAATAATAGCGATAAGGATTAATATTATTAAGGGAAAATTTTTCTCCATTAATTTTTTTTCTGCTTTCTACGAATTACTAAAAAAAAAGTTTCAAAATAATTGCTTCTGTTTTTTGCCTTAGTACATTGGTCGGTAAAGGACAATTGTTTACAATAATTGTAAACGCAATAACATGTTTATCATGGGTGGTAATATATCCAGCCAAACTTCTCGTGTTCGACATGGTTCCAGTTTTAGCAACCAGTTTCCCCTTTGCTTTGGTTTTGGCAAACATTTTTAACAATGTACCGCTTTCGCCTGCTACAGGCAACGAATTATAAAATTCTTTTTTGAAACGGCTTTTTGTGTACATATATTCAAGTACAGACACAAACTGACGCGTACTGACAGCATTAAATCGTGATAACCCCGATGCATCGTACAAAAGCATGTCGCCTGTATAATTTTTCCAAAAACGATTAATGGCTAAAACACCCATTTCGGTAGTAGTAGATTTAAATCGTTCATATCCGCACAATCGGGCTATATGTTCAGCAAACAGATTAATGCTATACAAATTTGTAACTTGAATAATTTTATCCAACGTAGGAGAATAGTGTGTCAACAAAAGTTGAAACTTTTCAGCCGTATCGCATTCAAAACGACTTACAACCGAATCGGTAATTTCTATACCCGCTTCTTTTAATTTGTTTCGTAACGTTAACGCAGCCACTAAGGGAGGATTAGGAAGTGAACCTCTTACTTCAAAACTGTCCGATTTAAACGGAATAATTCCAGTAACCATGCGGGTAGAATCAAACATATCGCCATAAATAATACTTTGGTCGCCGGTAACTTTTCCACCTTGTAACCGATTTATAATTTCTATAGGTACGTGCGATGGAGATATTTTTACCAATCGTGCCAAAGATACCGTATCGTCGGTATTAAAATATAAACTGTATTCATCATCAAAAATGGATAAAGCACACGGCGAAGCACCAAAATAATTGGCTACATCGCCCACAATCCATGTTGACGTTGGCAAATTATAATCAAAAAAAGAAGCGTCGCTAATAATTTTCCCACGAACCTGTTTTATATCTTTATTTTTCAACAGTAATGCCAATGAATCAAAAGGACTGTATTTTTTATAATAGGCTGAAAAAAATTTGCTGTAAAGCGTTGGGTCTCCATATCCCTTTATAATAATGTTTCCAACAAGAACGGAATCGTGAATAAAACCCGTATAACCTAATTCTGTTTTAAAGCGATAATCGGCATGTAACATGTTTATGGCAGCACCAGTAGAAATAATCTTTAAAATGGATGCCGGCGTGAGGTTGTAATTGCCATTGACATCTATTAGCACTTTATTGTCTTTTAAATCTTTTGCCGTAATGGCGACTATACTTCCCTGCCAATCGCTGTCGGTAAGCAATGGAAGTGCTTTTGAAATATACACACTGTCGCCACTTATGCTCTGGCAAAAAGAATTTGCATAAAGAAAGAAGAAAATAATCAAAAAAGGAGCAAACAATTTCATGTTTTTTTGCAAATATACGTTGAATTTTTTGGTTGAAGCATTATTGACCAACAAACTTTATAAATGGATGAAATGAAAAAAAACAAGGATAAACGTAACATTCAAAGTAATAAAGCGTATAATTGAGTAAAAAAAGACAGGTTATGAATCCCTAACACCATTATAAGAGCGTTTAAATGTATCTTATTCCTGATAATACTGCATACAGGAATAATTTATTCGCAATCCAGCCATGGTTACAAGGTTACTTTTGCCGATACTATTCCAAGTTTTACTTCTATTTATGCTAAAGGAAATGTAGTAGTCTCCATTCGTCAGGATAATTATTTCAGTATTACATTTAAGGGAAACAAAACATTATTAAAAGAGGTATATAGCAGCATAAAGGTGCGAAATCGCTGTTTAAAAATTGATGCAAGCAAAATTGAAAATACAGCGGTGATTTATGTAGATATTATTATGCCCTATATTGATTCTTTATATTTATACAGTAATGCATGTGCATATACACCCACAAATATATGGTTAAAAAAATTATGTATAGAAAATTATTCCAATAAAAAATCAACCATCTACATTAACAGCACCGCTTGCAGTATATCGATAAAAGGTTTTGGTGAAACAATTATTGCGGGCATTATCGACGCGTTAAACCTAACCGTCGAAGGAAAAACAAAATCCAACGTCGAAGTCATCAGTAGATTTGTAAAAATAATAGCCACCAACGAAACGTTTTGCTATATTTCAGGGAACTCGTTTCACAGTGAATATTATTCGTCAGACAATGCTATAATAGATGCATCCATGCTTGTTTCAGGAAAAGTAACAGCGCTGGCTCAGGACAAATCACTCATACATGTAAAAAGTGAAGACAGACCCGTTATTGTTCTTTGGGACAAAGGGAAAATACTGTACAATTCTCCATCGCCCATATTACCCGATTCGTCAGGTGTAAACAATATAAAACCTGAAAAATAAACCAAATTGCCTATAATATCATATTGCATTTATAGGTACAATATTATATTCAACCACAAAGGACACAAAGAAGGCACAGAGAGCACAAAGTACAATCTTTTTTGAACTTTTAACAAATTTTCATACATGAATGCAACTTGGTATTACAGCCTCATTGCTTTTTTTATCCACTTCAATTTTTTTTCAGAATGCGGAAAATATTTCAAGTTGGGTTCTATCCATGTTCCTTTTTCAAGAATGCTTTTATAATGGGAAAATGCTTGAAAACCTGCCAACCCATGATAACTGCCTATTCCACTTTCGCCAACACCACCAAATGGCAAACGACTATTGGTAATATGCATAATAGCATCGTTAATAGCACCTCCACCAAACGATAGTTCATGAAGAATTTTTTTCTTTACAGATTTATTTTTTGTAAAAACATAACACGATAAAGGTTTTGGTCGTTTTTTTATTTCCTGAATAACCATGTCGATGTTTTCAAATGAAATAACTGGTAAAATAGGACCAAAAATTTCATCATTCATAATAGCATCGTCAAAATGCATATTGGATAAGACCGTAGGTTCAATATATCTTTCTAAAGAATGGGTATGCCCGCCATAAAAAACATGTTCGCTAGGAATAAGTTGCTGCAATCGATTAAAATTCTTTTCATTGATAATTTGAACGTAATTTCCGTTTTCAAAAGAAAAATGCGAACGTTCAATTTCTTCAACTACTTTTTCAAGAAACTTTTTTTCTACGGATTGATGAACCAAAATATAATCGGGAGCAATACAAGTCTGTCCGGCATTGAGAAATTTTGCCCATACAAGCCTTTTTACAGCAATGTTCAAATCAGTATCGCTAAATACGAAAGCCGGACTTTTTCCGCCAAGTTCGAGTGTTACAGGTGTAAGTTGCTTGGCTGCGGCTTGATACACGATTTTACCTACAGAAACACTTCCCGTAAAAAATATTTTATCAAATTTATTTTCAAGAAGGGCTGTTGTTTCTGACACACCGCCTTCTATTACTACAAAAAAGTTGGCAGGAAAAGCATCATTGATAATGCTGGCAAGAACATGACTTGCATTTGCCGACACTTCACTTGGTTTAAGAATAACCGTATTGCCAGCAGCCATAGCAGCAACCACCGGTGCCAACGATAACTGATAAGGATAATTCCATGCACCTATAATAAGGCAAACACCCAGCGGTTCGGGTATTATATAACTTTTTGCAGGAAAATTAATAAGGTTCGTTTTTACATGTTTTATTTTTGACCAGTGTTTTATTTTTTTTATAACTTCCCTGATATCCAAATAGACCATAGACAGTTCGTTGGTAAATGTATCGAACGACGATTTTTTAAAGTCTTTGTATATGGCTTGTTCAAGAGCAGGTTCGTTGGTTTGAATAACCTGATATAGTTTTTTTAATTGTTGAATTCTAAATTCAATATTTTTAGTAACCTGGGTGTTAAAAAATTGTTGTTGCTGCACAACAAGGTTTTCGTATATGTTCATTGGAATTAAACTGCATTGGTGTTAAGTGCCCGGAACAGGACTCGAACCTGCACATCCTTGCGAATACTAGTCCCTGAAACTAGCGCGTCTACCTATTCCGCCATCCGGGCAAAAAATATTGGGCAAAATTACAAATTTTCAAGAATAAAATGCGACATCTTGGAATATAAATGATAACGGGTATTGCGACCTGTGTATATGCCATGATTGCTGTTGGGATAATACATTACATCAAACTGTTTGTTATTTTCTACCAATTTTTTTACCAGTTCGATGCTGTTTTGAAAATGCACATTATCATCGGCAGTGCCGTGAATCAATAAAAATTTTCCTTTCATTTTTTTGGTATGATTGATGGGCGAATTATCATCGTATCCTGCTGCATTGTCTTGTGGCAAGCCATTGTATCGTTCGGTATAAATAGAATCGTAAAATCGCCAATTGGTAACGGGTGCTACTGCCACCGCCAATTTAAAATATGGACTTCCCTTTTCAAGGCACAAAGTAGAAAGATAACCGCCAAAACTCCATCCCCAGATGCCAATGCGGGAAGTATCGATATAGGAATATTTAGATAGTGCTTTGGCTGCTTCTATCTGGTCTATGGTTTCGTACTTGCCAAGATTTTTGTAAGTACATTTTCTAAATTCTGCCCCACGTGCCCCTGTACCGCGATTGTCCACTGCCACCACCACCACACCTTGCGACGCAAGATATTGATACCATAGTGCACTGTAATCCCAGCGGTCTATTACTTCCTGCGAACCCGGACCGCCATATATACAAAACATTACCGGATATTTCTTTCCGGGTATCATATTTTGAGGCTTTAATATCCACGCATTGAGTTCTATATTATCGCTTGTTTTAAGTGTTACAAATTCTTTTTTGGACAGATTGGCAGTGGCAAGTTTTTGTTTTAAATCATTATTGTTTTCGAGCACTCGTATTTGTTTCCCTGTATTATCATATAATATGTATGTAGATGGGATTTCGGTGCTGGAATATTCGTTGATAAAAAAAGTGAAGGTTGCATTAAAGGTTGCTTCGTTAGTACCATTGCTGGGTGTAAGGCATTTTTTTTCGTTTGTTTTCAAGTTGATAGAATACACATTTCGATGCAAAGGCGATGTCTCCGCAGAAGTATAATAGACGGTTTGCTTAATGTTGTCGTAGCCGTTGAATGCTGTTACATCCCACTTGCCATTGGTAATCTGTTTTATCAGGTTCCCGTTCATGTCGTACTGATAAATATGATTATATCCATCTTTATCACTGGTGATAAAAAAATGCTTGCCATCATTGGAAAATATCAGTTCGGGCAATTCCATATAGGTATCATTTTTTTCGGTATAGATACACTGCGTTTGTCCATTTTCAGCATTAACCAAATACAATTGCCATTGATTTTGCAACCGATTCATTTTAATAATCATCAAGGTATTCGCAATTTTTGTCCAATAAATGCGGGGAATATAAAAATCGGTATCATTGCCTAATGAAACAGTAATGTTTTTATTGCTTTGGAATTGATAAATATGAACCGATACATCCGAATTTTTTTCGCCTGCTTTAGGATATTTGTAGCGATATTCTTCGGGATACAACCCTTTGAACAGGTTCATAGAAAATTCTTTTACTTTTGATTCGTCAAAACGAATATAAGCAATATAGCGGTTATCGGGCGACCATTCGTATGCTTTGGAAAAACTGAATTCTTCTTCATATACCCAATCGGGAATGCCATTGATGATTTTATTCTTTTCACCATCGTTGGTAATGGCTGTTTCGGTATTGGTTTGAAGATTTTTTACGTACAGATTGTTTTGATAAACATAAGCCACCTGCTCACCATTGGGCGACAGCGACGCTTCCTGTACTTTATTATTGGATAAGGGAAGAAGTTTTTTGGTAACCGTGTTCCAAACAAAAAAACTATTAAGGGCCGAATGACGATAAATAGATTCCCTGTCCGAAGAAATAAGGATTTCCTTTTCATCATCCGAAAATTCGTAATTGTCTAATTTTATGGGTTTCGGTTCTGTTTTTTGCTCGTTAAGCGAAAAAAGCGTTTTAACTTCCTTGCCCGTTTTAAAACTGTACTGAACAATGGATTCATTGTTATTACAGGTAGTATAATATTCACCATTCTTCATGGAACGAATATCATCCAGCGAAGCAGGATAAAATTTATAAGTTACCCATACATCTTCAAGACTGATTTCTTGTGCCCATACCGACATAGACATCATCATACACAACAAGATAGAAAACTTTTTCATACTCTTTTTTTTTGGGGGTAAAGGTGTAAATTTTTCAGGAATTTTTAAAATAAAAATTTATCTTAGTAACTGTTACGAAATAACATTATCATTTGATTACATAATTTGGCTTTATATTGTAATTCCACTTACTATGAAATTCTGCTCTTTCAATATTAATTTGTTTCATTTGTGACTTGAATCCATCTTTTTTTATTCAAATTTTTATTCTTATTATTTCTTTCTATATTTTTTTGTTTCAAAAAATGTACGTACCTTTATACAATTATTAATCAATCTTTAATTACATGAAAATTGACAAAAACAAAGTGGTTGAATTGACATTCAAACTGTTTCTGGATAACTATGATGGCAGGCTTATTCAAGAATTTAATCAGGAAGAACCTTTCACCTTTATTTTTGGTACAGGTGAGTTGCTCGAAAATTTCGAAAAAAAATTAAAAGGTCTTTCCGACAGCGATGCCTTTAAATTTAAGTTAACGAAAGACGAAGCTTATGGCGACCTGGATGATGAGGCAATTATTGACTTTCCGCCCAGTGCGATTAATATTGATAAGGAATACGTTTATATAGGCTCTGTTTTGCCTTTTAAAGACGAAGAAGGCAACGAAATGGAAGGTACTATTATAGAAATTTCCGATAAGGTGATTACGATTGACTTTAATCATCCCCTTGCGGGTGAAGATTTGTATTTCGAAGGAAATGTATTCTCAGTTCGCGATGCTACTCCCGAAGAACTTTCACACGGACACGTGCATTAATACCGACTTGCTAACAAGTTCATTAAAACAATTCGCTTCGCTTTTGTTTTAAAACGGTTAGTCTGTCGGCATTAACCAAAACTCGCAAACAAAATTCATTTCATTCTTTTGTTAGCGGTTTGGTATAATCTGTTATTTTTGATGATAATAAAACGGTTTTGAAATTCTCTTTTCGCTGCTAAGCATACTTATATAATATATGCCCGTAACATAAGGATGGCTTGAAATATTTATGGTTTCCTGAGGTAAGGATAAGGTGATATACGTATCCGACAATGTTTGTCCCAATACATTGGTAAGGATAATATGGTACGATTTTCCCGGAATACCTTGAATCATAAATGAAATAGCATTGCCTTCGCCTTGCAGCGGCAAAATATCTTCCGCATAGGCAGGCGATGAACACCATATAGATATCACCGATGAGTACAATGCATTGCCATTATTATCAATTTGATGAAGTCTGTAATAGGTAACCGTAGTAAATGGTGAAAGGTCATCAACAGAATACGATGTAGTTTGATTGACAGTACCCTGCCCATTGACAAATTGAAGAGTAGCCCAATTTTCAGCATCGTTGCTTTTTTCTATAAAAAAACCATAATTATTCGTCTCGCTGGCGGTTTGCCAAAAAATGGAATTGATGTTATGGTTGCAACGTCCATAAAAGGAAATCATTTCAACCGGCAATGGCTTATCGCTGCTGGCAAGTGTAATTTTTATATAGTTAAGCATAATGGGATTGACCGTAGTAGAACTGGAAACATAATAAGAAGCATGAACGGGTGTTGGTTCAGGTTCCCAATAAACAGGATTGGATGAACCATTCCAGTATTGCACTTCCTGAAACATTACAAGATTGCTTTCAGTATGACCATTCAACTCGGCTGTAGCATCTACAAAATAGTTAAACTGATTTACCGAAAGTTGTCGCATGGTTGCAGGGAATAACTGATAATAGCGGAAAATGCTATAATTGGAAGTAAATGAACCAGAGCCTTGTTGACGCAAATGTCCACGACGGATTTCTGTTACACCCAGATTTCCACCCACAGGTGTGAAATCCAAACCC
This sequence comes from uncultured Bacteroidales bacterium, assembly GCA_964431135.1. Classification (GTDB taxonomy): domain Bacteria; phylum Bacteroidota; class Bacteroidia; order Bacteroidales; family GWA2-32-17; genus Ch61. The sequence goes on along the minus strand of CAYSIN010000011.1, from coordinate 16,667 downwards.
ATATTGGCAACGTTGCCTGTGGGGTCTGTTCGTGTGGTAGTTAAATAACCAATACCATAACCTTCGTTGGTACCATCGGTTGCTTTTATTCTTCTATTCATGGTTTCATTTTGCAGTGTTGCCGTTGAACTCAATGTAATATTGAAATTTTGTAAATCCAAATAACCCGATTCCATGTATATCTGGTTGTTCACCAATTCATGTTGAGCCAAATAAACATCTCCACTGCTTTTGGCAATTCTCAGGTTGTAAAATGCAGTAGGTTGTAAACCACCGATAAATTGTGTCCCCGTACCTAAAAATTTTACGGTACAGTTGTTCAATACAACATTGGGGGTAGTATTATTATTTACCCATTTGGTAGCATGATTAAGGTTCAGATAGCATGCTGCATTTGTTGTCATTTTTGCTCCCGAAATGGTAAATGTTTGTGCATAATTTATTTCTGCCATCCATAGTATAACCCCTATAATAAATATGCGTTTCATTAAAAAAAACAAAATCAAAAACTTTTACGAAAAATACATCTTTTTTGTTACATTTACAATGAAAAATTTCTAAATAATCATTTTACGATACGGACACGTAGTAAATTAAATAGAGTTTGTCTATAAAGTCAGTGTTTAAGTCAGAATATTCATGGATAATAGTATTCTATTTCGTTGTTTTTCATAAAATCGTTGAGCGACTTTGTTTCCAATTCTTTTAGCAATTTAAGTTTACGTTGAATAAGCACATTGGGTATTACCACTTGTGAAGTCCCCCACTCACGAGGCATTAAATCTCCTTCAACTTTATAATCTCTGATGTAAACAAGGTAAACGTAATTGCTATCGGTTGCTTCTATAGAATTATTATTAAGAAGAAATTCCTTAGGATTGGCTATTTGCAAAGGTAATAAACTAATTACTTTGTCAAACGAAATCCATTTATGGTCGAAATCGTTACACTGGTATGCATATTTGTTACAGATAACATCTAATGCTTTAATGTCTTGTGGTTTTTCGCTTTTATAAATACTTTTCAATTTATTTATCTGATTATAGGTACGCGGCACCTGAATTAAAAAGGCTTTAACTATATTTTCAGATAATGTCAATTCATTCTGATGTTTTTGATAGTAATCATCAATTTCAGCCTGTGTTACATTGGTGTCAAGTTTTTGAGCAATATATTTCTGCTGATATCGGTAAATCAACAGAGATGTTTTATAATCTTCCAATTGCTTAGTTACATCCAATTCCTCGGGCATGAGATTTTTTTTTGCCAATTCGAGCATTACTTTTTTGCTTGCCCAATTGTTGATATAATTTAAAATGATAATAGCAGAATCTTCTTTATTTTTGGCATCAACCAACAATTCTGCCATTTCCGATTTATAAAGATAATCACCAAAGGCACGTGCTAAGGGCTTTTCTGTTGGAGTAAACGAATTATTTTTACATGAACCCAAAAATAAAAGGAGTATCACTAAAACAATAAAAATATTACCATAACCGTATTTATATACTCTGAACACTATTTTACTTGTTTGAGTACACTTTCATTAACATTAACGGTGTATTTCTTGTGAAGTTCATCTACCCATTGTTTTTCTAAAAATGATTGATAGTCGGCAGTAACCAAGCCTTTAGTCTCGTTTAATAATTTGGGTTGAGGCGGTATAGTTCCTAAAAATACCAATATGTTTTTCTTATCGTCCTGAACAGCATAGGACTTGTTTTGAGATTTATCGCTGTTAAAGGCTATTTTGTCTATTTCAGGATATTCATTTTTGCTCACATATTTTGTTTCCTTTTTAGTAAGGCACGTTGATTTTTTGTTGACAGATTTAAGTATCTCATCTAATACCGTTTCTGATTTGGCACTCTTTTCCCATGCTTTAATAAGAGCATCTTTGCACTTGTCGTTATCATAACTAATCCACGCTATATTGGCACGTGTATCCCACATATAATTATTTTTATTTTTTTCATAAAATTCTTTCAATCCGACACTATCTTTAATGGCTTTAGACCAAACCATTTTATCGGTCAAATTAAATAATAGAATGCCATCGTGATATTCCTGAATTAAACTGGCAAACGCAGGGTATTTTGCTTCGAGGCGAGCATCTTCATAAGATAATATAACATCGGTTTCCCAATCCTTATAAAGTTGTTTGGCTATTTCCTTGGCTGCGTCTGCCTTGTATTCACCCTTTTTGCTTTTTGCACGATACTGGCTTAATACTTTTGCAAACTTTTGCTGCGTATAAGTTGAATCACCCAATTTGAACAATGGTTTGTTTAAGTCAACTTTGGGAGACATTTTCCAATTTCCTGAAAATAACGTTGTATCAACCGATTTGATTATTTCGTCGAGGTTTTTAGCAAAAGGGGTATAAGAATATTCCTTTTTAAGTTTTTCAACAAAAACGGCTTTGCTTTGCTGTGCTCTCGGGTCTTTGGCAATTTTTGTCTGCAGGTCGTTGCGTTCATTTTCAAAACTGGCAATGGGACGAGTATCAAGTTTTTTTATGATGTGCCATCCAAACGAAGTGCGGAATGGTTTTGAGTATTCATCTTTTTTCAAATTAAAGGCTGTGGCTTCAAATTCAGGCACCATTCTGCCCGTACCAAACCATGGCAACTCGCCACCACGGTTCGCCGTTGATTTATCGTCAGAATATTCTTGAGCCAATTTGGAAAAATCTTCGCCTTGTTGAAGTTTTTGATATACTTCGTTAATTTTATCTTCTGCTTTTTTTGTATCTTCTTCTTTGGCATCACGGGGAACAAGTATCATAATGTGAGCCACCTTAACATCACCAGGATTGGGCTGCTTGTCGGTTAATTTAATAATGTGGTAGCCAAATGGTGAACGAACAAGTTCGGAAATTTCACCGATTTTTAACTTATAGGCAGCATTCTCAAAGGGCAAAACAGTAGAAAAAACTGTAAAAAAACTGATATCACCTCCATTTACTTTGGAAACATCATCTTCAGAATTTTCCTTAGCAAGTTTAGCAAAATCTTCACCTTTCAAAATACGATTTCTAAGTTCTACTGCTTTATTGTATGCCGCCAAGGTATCAGCAGGACTCGGATTTTCGGGAAGTTTTATTAATATATGGCTTGCTCTCAATCGCCACTGTTTGCGGTCATAAGCCTCTTTCAAAAGTTTTTCTTCTGTTTCCTTATCAATTAAATAAGGGGCTGTTAATTGCTTGCGATAACTTGCCAATTCCTGCTTAAAACTGGCTGCCGTGTCCAATCCTAAGGCTTCGGCTTCCATTACCTTTAATTTAAAATTGATAAACAGTTGCAAGTAATCCTGTATAGATTTTTGGTCTGACACCGAATCCTTATTGTTTTTGTGATAAATACGCTCAAATTCCGATTTGGTAACCGGTTTGTTGTTAATAGTCAATAATACAGGTTCACTGGTTTGAGCCTTTACTGTTGTTAATGTAAGACTTGCTAATGCTAATGAAACAAAAAATTTACCCTTCATAGTTATTTATTTTTAATTATTATTTTATTCTCTGGAATAATTCGGTGCTTCGCTGGTAATGGTTATATCGTGTGGATGACTTTCTACCACACCGGCGTGTGTAATGCCAACAAATTGTGCATAGTGCAAATTTTCAATCGTTTTTGCCCCACAATATCCCATTCCTGCACGTAACCCGCCAACCAATTGATATAAAACTTCCGATAAAGAGCCTTTAAAAGGCACTCTTCCGGTAATGCCTTCGGGCACGAGTTTTTTAATGTCATCTTCCATATCCTGGAAATAACGGTCTTTAGAGCCTTGTTGCATGGCTTCAATAGAACCCATTCCACGATACGTTTTAAATTTTCTGCCTTGAAAAATAACCGTATCACCGGGCGATTCCTCGGTACCGGCAAATAAACTTCCAGCCATAATGGAAAAAGCACCGGCAGCAATAGCCTTTACTATATCACCCGAATAGCGAATGCCGCCGTCGGCAATAACAGGAACATGGGTATCTTTAATGGCGTTGGCAACTTCATAAATAGCGCTGAGTTGAGGAACGCCTACGCCCGCAATAATTCTTGTAGTACAAATAGAGCCAGGTCCTATACCCACTTTTACTGCATCGGCACCGGCATTAACAAGTGCTATCCCTGCTTCGGCAGTAGCAATATTGCCCGCTATGAATTGCATGGATGGATATTTTTGCTTGGCATTTTTTAAAAGAGTGATAACATTTTTTGAATGACCATGCGCTGTATCTATAGCAATGGCATCTACTTGGGCTTTTATCAGTTCATCAATTCTATCCATCGTGTCGCTAGCAGTTCCTACTGCAGCAGCCACACGCAAGCGTCCTTTGGAATCCTTGCATGCATTGGGACGGTCTTGCGCTTTGGTAATGTCTTTAAAGGTAAGTAATCCGATTAATCTGTTTTGATTATCTACCACAGGAAGTTTTTCAATTTTATATTTTTGAAGAATTTCTGATGCTTTTTCAAGGTCGGTGGTTTGAGATGTAGTGATAAGATTTTCTTTGGTCATTACTTCGTTAATAGGACGTTGCATATTTTGCTGAAAACGAAGGTCCCGGTTAGTAACAATGCCTACCAGCACTTTGTTTTTGTCCACCACAGGAATGCCACCAATTTTATATTCCTTCATGAGTTGAAGTGCATCACCTACGGTGCTGTCGCGATGTATAGTAACAGGGTCCAGTATCATACCATTTTCGGCACGTTTTACTTTCATTACTTCTTTTGCTTGCTGCTCAATGCTCATATTTTTATGGATAATTCCAATACCACCTTCACGTGCCATGGCAATAGCAAGACGGGCATCGGTAACAGTATCCATAGCAGCAGAAACAATAGGAATGTTGATTATAATATCACGTGTAAAATAGGATTTCAGTTCTACATCACGCGGCAATACTTCGCTATATGCCGGCATAAGGAGCACATCATCAAAGGTAATTCCTTTTTGAACTATTTTGTCTGTAACGAAACTCATTTTTTTTCAGTTCTTTAATTTGAATAAAAATTGGTGTGCAAGATAGTTATTTTTAAGTAAACAGCACGACTTTTTTTTATTTTTTTAACAATCTTTTTCTTTTCATTGATTCATTAAAAAAAAACAATTATTCTTTAAATTTATGATACCCAATTGCAACCAATCATAAAAAATGAAGTCTTCAAAAACATTCATCATTAAAAATTTTGTAACTATTCACCCCCTCTCGTCATTGCGAGTGTAGCGAAGCAATCTCACCATGCATCCACTCATTTCAATTATTTTCCAATTATCTTAAATTCTGTGCGACGATTCAATGCTTTCCCTTCTTCTGTATTATTAGAAGCAATGGGATTGGTAAAACCATAACCTGTATATTTTAATCGTTCAGATGAAATTCCATGCTGTATCAAATAATGGTAAACCGTTTTTGCTCTATTGGTAGATAAAGTAATATTGTGTTCTGCACTGCCTTCATTATCAGTATACCCGCTAATTTCAATTTTTACCGTTGCATTTTGATTTAAAAATTGCAGTAATTTTTTCAATTCAATTTCTGATTCCGGTTTTAAATCAAATTTGTCTGTTTCGTAAAAAATATTTTTCAAAACAACGATAGAACCCGACATAATGGGCTGCAACGGAATGTTCAATTCATAAGGATTGCCAACCTGATAAGATTTTTCCAACGAAAAATTTTCGCTGTAAAAAAGATAACCCGGTGCATTTACATTCATCGCATAATTGTGTTTAAGCGGTATGCAAGCAAGATAAGTGCCTTGAGGCATGATAGTTGTAGCCTTGTAGATATCTGTTTTATTGTCCAGTTCTATAATTTCAACCATTGCCGATAAGGGCAAATGGGTTTTGGCATCATATACTATTCCCTTAACATAGGTAACAGGATTGGGACGTGCTTCAGGATAAAGTTCAAACGTAAATAAATCCCAGTCTTGCGTGCCCTCTCTATTAGAAGCAAAAAAAGCATAATTTCCTTTGGCATTGACAATAAGTCCAAAATCATCGTAAGGTGTATTTATTGGATATCCAATATTGACAGGGGTTGACCAAGTACTATCCTCTTTCATTCGAGCATAAAAAATATCCTGTCCACCCATGCCTGTCCATCCATCCGAAGAAAAATACAAGGTACGTCCATCGGGATGAAGAAAGGGAGCATATTCGTTTCCTTCGGTATTAATGCTGTCTCCCAGATTTTGAGGTTCTGTCCATGTCCCGTCTTCTTTTTTATACGATACATAAATATCTTTACCACCTTTGCTATCGGGACGTCCACCGCTCGAAAAAAACAATATTCTTCCATCCGCAGAAGAGGCAGGAGTACTTTCCCAATAAGACGTATTAATGGGAGGCCCGATATTTTTTGGAACTGACCATGAATTTCCAATACGTTCGGCATAATAAATATCGCAGGCGCCATAATCTTCCTTACGATTACAAGCAACATAAAATAAAAACTGACCGTTGGCAGATATACTTGACGAACCTTCGTTATCATCCGTATTAACGGGCGATTCCACCTTATGAGATGGTTGCCACGTGTTATCTGTTCCTTTTTTACTTACAAAAATATCTTCCTGATAAACCGTTGTTCCCATAGGGGTAACCTGTTTAGATGGCATCTGAACGGTATAATACAATTCCTGCTCATCTGCTGTGAGCGAAGGCCAGTAATCCTTGTATGGTGAATTGATAGTGGTAGAAAGTAATATAGGTTTAAAGGGTACAGGATGTTCAACTGCATACGCAGCAAATTTAGATTTATCAAGCCATTTTTTTGCTTCCAAAATATCCTGATGAACCGAACCATGACGCAAATATGCAGATAAATGCGTAACAGCATCGTTGTAAGCACCGATTTTATATTCCGTTTTTCCCAATAACAAGTATATTTTTTCGTTGTACAGTGAATCTAAGGCAAGCACCTTTTTCAATGCATTTATTTCCTCCGATGTTTTACCCTGCTCGTGATAAATATCCGACAACAACAAGTAAGGTTCAATGAAGTGAGCATCACGTTCCAATGCTTTAGGAATAAGCAAAATGGCTTCTTGTAGATGTCCGTATTCATAATAATGTTCTGCCTGTTCAAAAATTTTAATAGCCTTTTTGTCGCGTGTCGAATATTGTTGTGAAAACACAGGTATGGCTACATAAACCATTATCACTAAAAACAAAAAAACTTTCATGCTAAGGTATTTTCATGAATTTATGTGTTTGTAATGAAATGCTCCATTGCGTATGTTGTTTAATGTATTCTACCATAACAGGTACAATATTATTAAACACCGACCATTCTGGTTGCAAATAAAGCAAGCATTGAGGCGAAACATGCTTTTGGCATGAGTTTGCCCATTTAAAATCGTTGATGGTTTGTATAACTATTTTCAATTCATGGGCTTTTTGAAAAAATTCAGGAAGTGGCGGGTGCCATGGTTTTGGTGAAAGACAAATCCAGTCCCATGTTCCACTGTATGGAGAAGTTCCACTGGTTTCTATATGAGTAAAAATATTTTTTTCTTTTAATTGAGATGAAAGTGGTTCAAGATTATAATAAAAGGGTTCGCCACCGGTCAACACAAAATGATGAGAAGGTATATTAACAGCACGTTTCACTATTTCGTCCACCGACGTTAGTTGTTCTGTTTGCATAAACCACGAAGGTTTTGAATCGCACCAGTGACAGCCCACATCGCATCCTGCCAATCTTACAAAATAAGCAGCCGTTCCCGCATAGCGACCTTCTCCCTGTAACGAATAAAATTCTTCCACAACGGGAAGTTCAAAGCCGTTCATAGAAATTTTATTTTCATTCATCATTAAAAAATCTCCATTAATTTTTCCAGATGAATGCCATGCGAACCTTTAACAAGTATGGTAGCATTGTTAATAGGATTATTCTTTAAATATTCTATAAATTCTTCAACGGTTTGAAATGTTTTAAACGCTGGATTGGCAGAAAGACTTGAAAATTGCTTGCCAATAAGATAAACCGTAATTTCTTTTTTTTGCTGTAGCAAATGAAGAATATTTTTATGCTCCTGCTCTGCATACGAACCAAGTTCAAGCATATCACCCAATATGACTGTTTTATTGGGATAAGGAAGTGCCAAAAAGTTTGTCAGAGCGAGATTCATACTAGTAGGATTGGCATTATAGGCATCCATAAGAATATGGTTGGAATTTTTCTTGAACCATTGTGAACGGTGATTGGAGGGCATATAATGCTGAATGGCTGAATTTATTTTTTCAGGTGCAATATGGAAATAAGTGCCAATGGCGATAGCAGCCAATACATTTTCAAGGTTGTAATGTCCCACCAATTTGGTATTTATGGAATACGTTTCTGGACTGTCTTTAATTTTCCATTGAAACGAAAGCATCGGATTGGCAATAATATTGCTTGCTATAATATACGACGTTTGAGAAGTGCCATACGAAAAAAAGACCATATTCCTTGCTTTTTCAATAAGGATTTCGTTTTCGTTATTGACAAATAAAATACCACCATTTTTTTGAACATGCCGATATAATTCCGTTTTGGTATTAACCACACCTTCAAACGAACCAAACCCCTCAAGATGTGCCTTGCCTACATTAGTAATAATACCATACATGGGGTCGGCAATATTGCACAGCGTTTCGATTTCGCCAGGATGATTGGCACCCATTTCAATAACGGCTATTTCGGTATCAGGCTTTACTGTCAGCAATGTTAACGGTACTCCTATATGATTATTAAAATTTCCCTGTGTGTATATGATGGAATATTTTTGCTTTAACACGGCAGCCAAAAGTTCTTTCGTAGTTGTTTTTCCGTTTGTACCTGTAATGCCAATAAATTTTGCCTTTGATTCGTGTCGATGTTTTTTTGCCAAACTTTGTAATGTTTCCAACGTATTATTCACTTTAATAATGTGAGAATCGTTTCCTGCATACTCATCACTAATGGCATACAGACAACCCTTTTTGATAGCATCTTCAACAAAAAGATTGGCATTAAACGTTTCGCCCCTAAGTGCAACAAATAATGAATCTTTTATAATAGTGCGAGTATCTGTACAAACCGTATAATGACACTGTTTGTATATTTCATAAATTTCATCCAAATTCATAACTTTCAAGTTTGTGCAAATATACGGTATTGTCCCATAAAAATAAAAAAGTAATTAAAAACATAGCAGTATGGGCGTATAGCAATACGTCCCTACTTCGTTCATACCGACTTGCTAATAAGATAATTAAATCCAAATCACATAAACGGCTTTACTATCGCCGACATCATAAAAATCTTTCAATACCGCTTCTTTAATAAACCCATTGCTCTCATAAAAATGGCGTGTAGGAGTATACTGTTCACGCTCAGATGTTTCAGCATATACGGCTTTTCCGCCAAGGCTTCTAATGTGTTTATACATTTCGTTAAGTAATTTCTTACCAATACCCTTACCTCGATAATCATCGTGCGTGGCAAGCCAATAAAGGTCATATCCCGATTTTGTACAAGCAATATGTCCATAGCAGGCATAACCTACCGCAACTCCATCTATTTCGGCAAAAATAAACTGATAATGTCCATGTTCTCCTTCGGCAAGGCGGTCTTCGAGCAATTCAACAGCAACATCAACTTCATAAGGGTGAAAAAATCCTGACGATTCAACAATCTCACGTATTCGTTTGGCATCTTCTTTGGTTGGCTTTGTTCTAAATGTTATCTCCATAATGTATTTTTTTAATTGATTCATTTAATTTCGTTAGTGGGCGAAGTGTAAAAACTTTTCCAAAAAGCCATTTCGGGACCATGAATGCTGCTTCCAAAAAAAGTCCATGTTACTCTTCCCTTATCATCTTGGGTTTTAGATAACATTAATGGTAAGAGGCAAACAAATTTTTCATTGATTAAATGACCTGTTTTTTCGGACAATTCCTTAGGCCAATAGGGATTGTTAAGAAGATTCTGACGTGCATGTCCGGCAATATGATGTACAGGCAATCCCATACCGAGATGAAAAATTTGTTCAAAAATCTTTTTCCCTATAAATTCCATTCCCGGTTTAAGTTCTGTTTCTTCCTCAATTTCGCTAATCCCCCAAGCATATTCATTATCGTTAGAAAAGATGGAATAATCTATTTCGCCCATCGGTGATATTCCGACTTTGGGTGAAGGCATAAATTCGCTGTATGCTTTGATAGTACATTCATTAAAATGATGATGCAGCGGATAGTCTTTTAATAGTTGGTGCCATCCTGATAGATAAAAATTTTCCATAACTTTTTTTGAAAAATAAATATGCTGATTTAGGAATAATAAAATTTATTCAACATGGTTATCAAAATTTTTTCTGAATGTAATCAGCAATTGTTCTGCTTCTTTCAGCCGACTGATATCCATAATGTTTCCTACAATATACGTATTGTTGTTATTGGAAATAAAAGAATATTTATCGCTAAGCCATTTATAATCGCCCGATTTGGTTTTAAAACGATATTCAACAGTATATTCATTTTGCGTTTTAGAAATATGGCTCATGAGTTTTGCAACAATACTGTCTGCTTTGTCCACATCTTCGGGATGAATAAGCGATTTTATTTCATCAGCAGACATCTGATAAAATTCATCGGGTGTATAGCCTAATATACTAAATAATGCAGAACTGATGTATTCATAATTCCCTGTATTTACATTCAGTTTATACAAAATCTGACGTGAATTTTCCAATATTTCTCTTAAATAAAAATCTTTTTCGTTGAAACCAAGCATTAATTGTTGTTTTTCGCTGATATCTTCAATCAGTACGAGGTATTCCATTTGAACATCTCTCATAAACTTTGAAACTGTAATAGAAAAATGTATGTTTTTGGTAAGATGAGGATGATAAATTTCGATTTGTTCAACTATTTTGTTTTCAGTTTCAAGTTTATCAAAAAGCGGTTGAATAGCATTAATAAAAAAGGATATTTCTGAAAGTTCTTGTATTTGCAATATTTTATATGCTGCAGGATTGACATTTATAATATCTTTCGATGATTTAAAATGAAGTACACCGATAGTAATATTATCGAAAAGAATTCTGAAATTTTCTTCCTTTTCTTTAAGCGTATTCATAATGGTTTGACGATTGCTGATATCGCGTACAATGGATAAAACAAAGTTTTCATTTTCAAAAACAAATTTCGTAAGTGAAATTTCAGCAAGGAATGGTTCTTTTCCATTACGTAAATGTATCCATTCAAACTGTTGAGGAATACCTTCCATGGCTAATGCTATTTTTTCACGGGCATACTCGCGTGATGATTTTCCGTTTGGTTGTGTGGGTGGGCTAAAACGATAATGATACGGCGTATGCATGATAATTTCTTCCATCGTACAATCAAACATTTCAAGAATTCGCCTGTTGCAATCAATAAATTTATCATCCTTGATAACTAAAAAGCCATCGTTGGTTGATTCAAAAATTGTTTGATAGCGTTTTTCACGTTCATTCAGTTCAAGTTCAACACGTTTGTATTTTGTAACATTTCTGGCTATTCCTTCTATGGCAATGATTTCATTATTTTCATTTCGTTTGGGGATTTCCCTAATTTCAAAAAAGGTATCTACTCCTTGTGCATCTTTCAATACTGTTTCAAATGGAGGTGGACTAATACCATCTTTATCAAAACTTTTATGACGTTCAAATACATCTTTATATAATAGTTCACCACCAATTTTTATATAATTATTGATAAAATCAGCCTTTGGATAGCCTAATACGTTAGTAACCGATGCACTCAAATATACAAAAGGTTTGTTGGGTTCATGACGATAAAAGAAATAATCTTCTATCACACTATCTACAACCAAACGATAGTTTTTGTTGATATTTGTGTAATTTTCTTCAGAAATTCTAAACAATTGGAACGGTTTACGAAGTATAAAAAATAAAATTATGGTAAGCAAAACAGGGACAATAATCCAACGTATGGTTTGAATTTTATACCATAGTACGGTGTTTTGAACAAGAGCATCAATCATGGTATCTGAAAAGAGCCACGATACAATAAATGCTATAATAAAAAACGTTACAAGTTTAAAAAATAACGACCGCTGATATTGTTGAAAAATCTTTTTCATGTATTATCTAATTCTATCGGCAGCCTTTACAAGTTCTTCATCACGTTTTATATATCTGAAGGCAAGTATGTGAAACAATGCACTAATTACAGGTAATAGCGAAGCATATCGCAAATAAATATCAGCCGAAAGACGCGATGCCGTATGATATATGACATATATAAAAATACCCTGTATTACTAATAACAGAATGAAATTGTATATAGTTAACCGCATTTGCAATATTCTATTCTTATACAAAAAAATAATAATGAGCGATAATATTAATGAAATAATACATACTATAAATAATACATAGGAATATTGAAATTGATTGTTGATAAAATATCCACGCGAATAAATTTCGTATAAAACATTTTCGTTTATCTGTAAATATGCCAAAGGTGCAACCAAAACAACGACTTCGCATGCCAATGCTACAAATAAAAATAAGGTTTGAATACGCTGCAACATTCTTATATAAATTTATTTCAAAGGTATATATTTTTTATTTATCAATAATGGGTTTCTAATAAAAAATTTTAAATTAGTCGCTCCTTAAAAAATCGTTTTTGGTTTCGGCTGCTACCTCTCCCTGCTTGCTTGTTTTATTACGTAAAATTTCGAATGCAACTTGATATTAGAAGTACCCAAAATTCTGAAAAAATAAACAGTTTATAGACAGACACTACTTATCACATTATATTCATTTATTTATGATGAGAGCGGTTTTTTGTCATATCATACCAAACCGCTAACAAAAGAATGAAATGAATTTTGTTAGTTGGTTTTGGTTAATGCCGACAGACTAACAGTTTTAAAACAAAAGCGAAGCGAATTGTTTTAATTATCTTGTTAGCAAGTCGGTATCATATTTCCGCTACAATATAAGTGCTACCGCCAATATAAATAACATCATTTACGTCTGCTTGGCTTAGAGCCATTGAATATGCCTCTTTAACAGAAGGCACCACCTTTCCTTTCAATGAAAATGTGGTTGCTATGTCATATAATTCTTTGGCAGGTATGGCACGCGGAATATCTGCCTGTACAAAATAATAAAACGCATCAACAGGTAGAAGTGTCAGCATGGATGGAATGTCCTTATCTTTCATAAAACCAAGAATAAAAAAAAGATTGTTTTTTTTGATTTCACCTAATTGTTTCATATTCCATTCAAGAGCCGGTTTATTATGTCCAATATCACAAATAACAAGAGGCTTGCGTTGTATAATTTGCCAGCGACCAAGCAAACCAGTAGAATCTATTACATTTTTGCATCCGCGATAAATATGATGTTCGCTGATTTCAACGCCCATTTCATTTAGCAAATCTATACTTTTCAAAATGGTGATGATATTTTTCTCCTGACATTTTCCTAATAGTTGAAACTTCAACGCTGGCAAATATTCCTTTCCATCCTTTAAAATATCAAATTGTAGAAAATTGTTTTGCGTGGCAAATACATTATTAATTATATAGGTATCTTCCGCAAAAAAACATTCCGTATTACACTGAATTGCTTTTTCGATAAATATTTTATCTGTTTCATTTTGATGCTCACCAACAACAACGGGAATCTGTTTTTTAATAATACCTGCTTTTTCGGTGGCAATCTTTTTTAAACTATCGCCCAGCAAATCGGTATGGTCCCATCCGATATTGGTAATTATAGAAAGAACAGGATTAATGATATTGGTAGAATCAAGCCTTCCGCCAAGTCCTGTTTCTATAACGGCTACATCCACTTTTTGACGAGCAAAGTAATCAAACGCCATCATCGTTATTATTTCGAAAAAAGAAGGTTGAATTTTTTCAATAATGAATTTATGTTGCTCTATAAATTGTATAACTTCTTCTTCCGAAATTTGCAATCCATTTATTTTTATTCGTTCACGAAAATCTTTTATATGAGGTGATGTATATAAACCAACGCTATATCCTGCCTCGTGCAATACCGAAGCAAGGGTATGAGCAACAGAACCCTTTCCATTAGTTCCAGCAATATGAATGGTTTTGTAATGTGTATGAGGTTCATTAAAATATTTATTCAATGCCCATGTATTATCCAGATTATTCTTGTATGCACTCTTTCCTATACGGCTAAACATGGGCGCTTTGGTATATAGATACTGTATGGCTTCGCTGTAGTTCATGCAAACTGAACTTATGAATGCTTATTCAACATATAATCGCTTAGATAACGCTCACCCGTGTCGCATATAAGTGTTACTATATTTTTGTTTTTAATCGCAGGTCGGTTGGCTATTAATTTGGATGCAAAAACATTGGCACCCGAAGAAATTCCGCAAAATATACCACATCGAGCAAGTTCATTCGCCGTATTAAAAGCATCATCATTTTTTACAGTAATAATTTCGTTATATATGCTGGTATTTAACGTCTGTGGAATAAAACCTGCACCTATACCCTGAATTTTATGCGGTGCTGCCTTTCCTCCTGACAATACAGGTGAATCATAAGGTTCGACGGCTACAATATAAACCGATGGATTTTTTCCTTTTAAATATTTTCCTATGCCGCTAATACTTCCACCACTCCCAACCCCTGCCACCAACACATCAACTTTTCCCTTCAACGATTGCCAAATCTCAGGTCCGGTGGTTTTATAATGCGTTTCTGGATTGACTGGATTATTAAACTGAGATGGCATGTAAGCATTTTTATTTTCATTAAACAGCATTTCCGATTTTTTTATAGCCCCTTTCATCCCTTCATGAGCAGGTGTCAGTACAACGTTGGCACCATACATTTCAAGAATAGTACGTCTTTCTATACTCATATTTTCGGGCATGGTAAGAATCAATTTATACTTTTTTACAGCACACACCATAGCAAGACCTATTCCCGTATTTCCGCTGGTAGGTTCAATAATAACTGTTTGCGAAGTAATTATTTTTTTCTTTTCCGCATCGTTTATCATGACTAAGGCAATACGGTCTTTAACAGAACCACCCGGATTGAGCGATTCCATTTTTAAAAAAATTTTAGTATTCCTTTCCTTATTTTGATACGGCACTATGGGCGTATTGCCTATATAATCTAAAATACTTTTCATTTTTTTAGATTTATTGAAAAAAGTTGAACGGTATAAAACAGCACAAAAATTAATTTGTTTCCAATATTTTGAACAGTTCATCCAACTTGGGCGTAAGTATAATTTCGGTACGTCTGTTTTTAGTACGTGCTTCCGATGTTTTAGCATTATCCATGGGTTGATATTCACCACGCCCTACGGCAGATACGCGTTTTGGGTCAATTTTGGAATTGGATAACAATATTTTTAATACTGCTGTAGCCCGTTTAGTACTCAAATCCCAATTATCTTCTACATTTCCGTTACCCTTATAAGGTACATCATCGGTATTCCCTTCAATCATAATATTGACATCCGTATTTTTTTCCAGTACGGAAGCTAAGTCTTTAATTGCTTTTTGTCCTTTAGCATCTACCTCCCATTTCCCCGATTGAAAAAGTAATTTTTCTTCCATAGACACATACACTTTTCCATTTTTATGAGTTACCGTCAATCCACTTCCTTCATATACCTTCAAGGCTTTGGCAACTTTTTCCTTTAATACCATAACCGCCGAATCCTTTTTACTCAATATGCCTTCCAATTCAATAAGACGAGCATTTTTCTTTGCCAATTGCTCCGTTTTATTTTGTAGTTCTGTCATCAATGAATCAACATTATATTTTTTCTTACTTATTTCACGTTCTGTATTTTTTAATTCATCTTCCTTTTTAAGCAAAGCATCCTGCAACTGTTGCAATTGTGTTAACAGTTTTTGATTTTCTGCATTATTTTCAAAATTTTTCTTTTTCAGAAGCATATTCAGTTGCTGATTCAAATCGGTCATGCGACCCAATTGCATAGATTGTGCTCGCATGGAAGACCCCAACGATGCCGTATCAAGCAACAAGCCATTTATTTGCTTATTTAACTTTTCTATACTTTGCTGCATCTCGTTTATTTTATCTTCCTGCTCCTTGTTTTGATTTTTCAAATAGGAACGTTCACTGTCGCACAGGTCATTTTTGCTTTTTAAATCTTTGTATTGTTTTAACGGAACGCAAGCGCTAAATCCTAAAACTAATATTACTGCATAAAAACAACATTTGGAAATATTCATACTATATATAATAAGGTATTTTCAGCAAATTTATTTCGTTTTATTGTTTCAATAAATGTTCACCCATAAAACATATTAACAATAGACTGTTAATACCGCTTGACATTATTCCCGTCTAACTCTAATCTCGTCAATAATGACGAGACGGGATGCCGACAGACTAACCGTTTTAAAACAAAAGCGAAGCGAATTGTTTTAATGAACTTGTTAGCAAGTCGGTATTATATAGCAAAATTAAAATATCAAATTTAAAATTTAAAATTTAAAATTTAAAAAATAGCACACAGATTACACAGATGTAATGGATTAAAACTGATAAATAAATATTTACAAATCTGCTTCATCATTCTCACAACTTGTCTCGGCATCTCGTCAGAATGACGGGATGACAAGATTTTCACATT
>CAYSIN010000010.1:41905-46803 GCA_964431135.1 uncultured Bacteroidales bacterium | reverse complement strand
TTTTTAAGGGACGACTAAATATAATATTGTACAGATGAATGCAACTTAGTATTAGTCGTCCTTTAAAAAGTACCTATTCTATTAAATATGAATTATATAATGTCGTTTTTATAAGAAATTATACCAAATCAGGGGTTCTGACGGTAAAGAAAAACGAACAATTAGTGAAGAGTTTCCATCCAACATACGAATAAAAACAGAGTTAAAATAAATCGGTTATTTGTAATCTGTAAAGAATTGTTTTACTTTGCAAAAAATAATTTCACTTGAATCAATTCAAGCAGTTAGTCAATCAAACGGCTGTTTATGGATTAAGCAGTATTGTAGGAAGATTTATTAATTACCTGCTTGTACCCTTATATACTAATATTTTTTCACCGGCACAATATGGTATCGTAACAGAATTGTATGCGTATTCATCTTTCTTACTCATTATTTTTACCTACGGCATGGAGACAGCATTTTTCAGATTTGTTCAAAATGAATCCGAATCGAAAAAAGTTTATTCCACCTCGCTTACTTCTATTTTTATATCATCCTCATTTTTTTTGTTGTTTTTAGGGATATTTATTCCATACATTGCTGATGGACTGGGATACTCTTCTTCCTCCTATTTACTGTGGCTACTTTTGTTGATATTAATTACCGATTCGCTGACAGCCATCCCTTTTGCTTATTTACGACAAGCAAACAAGGCATGGCGATTTGCTTCTATTAAAATAATCAATATACTGGTTAATGTAGCACTCAACTTATGTTTTTTACTTTTATTCCCCTATTTGATAAAACAAGGTTATACATTGAATGGTATGTACAATCCATCGCTGGGCGTGGGATACGTGTTTATTTCCAATCTAATTGCCAATGTAGTTTCATTGCTTCTTTTATCTCCTTATATTTTTATTCATCTAACCTTTGACGTTTCACTTTGGAAGAAAATGCTTAAATACGCACTCCCTTTACTGGTAGCAGGATTGGCAGGAATGGTTAACGAAACGTTTGACAGAGCCATATTAAAATATCTGGTTACCGATAAAGATGATGCTATGAGGCAGTTGGGCATTTATGGTGCCAATTATAAAATCTCTATTTTGATGACGTTGTTCATTCAAACATTTCGTTATGCTGCCGAACCATTCTTTTTCAATAAGGCAAAAGAAAAAGATGCCAAAGAAACGTATGCTATCGTAATGAAATATTTTGTCCTTTTTGGTTTGTTCATCTTTTTGCTTGTAATGCTTTATATTCAATATGTGCAGTATTTTATAGGAAAAGAATTTCGTGAAGGGCTGCATGTGGTTCCTGTTTTGTTGCTGGCTAATTTATGTCTTGGTATATTTTTTAATCTTTCCATCTGGTATAAATTAACGAACAAAACCAAGTATGGAGCTGTACTGGCAATTTTTGGTGCGGTTATTACTATTATATTAAATTTTATTCTAATTCCAATGATGGGATACACTGGAGCCGCATGGGCAACACTAATATGTTATTTCTCTATGGTTGTCGTTTCCTTTTTATGGGGCAATCGTTATTATAAAGTACCTTATCCTGTTAAGGAAATAGGAATGTATGTTATTAGTGCTTTAGTTATTTTTACTATCTCATATTTCTTACCTCATCCGTCACAAGGATGGACTACAGTGCTCAATTCAATACTCCTTATTATATTTATAGTATTGGTTTTTTTCAGAGAAAAGCAAAAAATCAAACTGCTCTTTACAAAAAACAATTAATCATAGTAACCCATTTTATACCATTTCAAATACAAAGATGCATTCAAAGAGGTTAAACCGAATATGAATACTTTTATCAATTAAATATTTTTGAATGCGTATCGGTATAAGAGAAATTCCGTCATTTTTTTTATGGCTTGGGTACGATGGCTGATGGAATTTTTAACATGGAGCGATAATTCGGCAAACGTTTGAGCATATCCATTAGGTACAAAAACCGAATCGTAACCAAAACCGTTTGTTCCACGCCTCTCCTTTATTATATTTCCTTTGACAATACCTTCAAATAAATATTCGCTACCTTCATACACCAATGCGATGCAACAACGAAATTGTGCTTTTCTGTTTTCTACATGGCTAAGTTCGTTAAGCAGTTTGCTAATGTTGGCAGATGAATTACCATCCTCGCCTGCATATCGAGCAGAATATACGCCGGGTGCTCCATTTAGCGATACAACTTCTAATCCTGTATCATCGGCAAAACAATTCAAATGTGTTCGTTCATAAGCAAACCGTGCTTTTATCAACGCATTTTCTTCCAATGTACTTCCCGATTCCACTATTTCTTCAAAAATATTATAATCGGCAAGCGTCTTCAACGTTATGGAAGGTGGCAATAACAATTCGATTTCTTTTGCTTTATGAATATTATGCGAAGCAAACAACAATTCCATGATTATTCCTTGATGAACAGTTTATTAAAAGTAGTGTTTTGTGTATGAATCAAAATAGTGTAAACGCCTTGTGATAAGCCAGATACATCTATATTCAATTGATTAAAATCTTTGTTGGCGTTTATTGTTTGATTTAAAATTTGCTGCCCGATAGAATTTACCAATTGAACCTTTATTTCTTGTGTTTCGGAAAGTTGATACAATATATTCAAGTTTTCACTAACAGGATTGGGATAAAGATTGAAAAAGGCATCCTGATTTTTAATGACAACACAGGAAGTATTGTTTTGAAGCGTTGTTTCGGTATGCGACTGCGACAAATTTCCCGTTACACAAATATAAGAGGGGACTTCATACGATAAGGGAATTTTTCCACTAAAATTATACATAAGGGTTTGACTTGAATAAAGAGTTGTGTCCACTATTTCCACTATGGGATGTTGCTTATCGGTATAAAAAGTAAGCATCGGATTGATTAAAGGAATAGTACCCATATTGGCAATTTTTGCAGCAAGGCTGATAAACGAATTTGATTCGGTAAAGGTAACTTGCAACACTGCCAAATCAACGATGTCAGGGACCACCAGAATACTTTTTATCGAAGAATCAGTACATCCATGAAGATTGGTCAAAATTAATGTTGATTGAAAAATGCCTGTATCCTGATATATGTGAGTTGGATTTAACAATAATGAAGTAGTACCATCTCCAAATTTCCAAAATGAAGTGCCCCATTCAGATAAATTTTCAAAATTCACTGTTAAGGGAACAGCACCATATAATGGTTGTGCATCAAATGAAACCAATGGTTTGGGATACACATGCAAGAGTTTATAGGCCGTATCGCTGCAATAGGTATTCGATTCTGTAATCAGCATAACGGGCAATATGCCGTCCTGAGAAGGAACAATGGAAGTGTTTTGGTCGTGAGAATAAAAATTGTTGTTAATATACCACGTCCATGATATCAGAGAACCGTTAGAAATAGTGGACAAGTCAGTCATAGACATAGATTGTCCTACACAGGCACTGTCTGTTTTAAACTCTGCCTGTGGCTTTGAGGAAACAAGTATTGATTTTGAAATCATATCCGAACAACCATTAAGAATATGAATGCTCAATTGCGTATTATACATTCCTTCACTGGTATATACATGCGATGGATTTTGAGAAGTAGAAGTAGTTCCATCGCCAAAATACCAAAGCCATTGTATAATAGGAAACACATTAAGCGTTTTACTGGTATCTACAAAAAAAGTAGGATTATTGTTGCATGAAGGTGATACGTCAAATCCCGCTTGCGGAGAATATTTTATTTCTATCTGCTTGGAAACGGTATCAGCACAGCCTTCATCACTTTGGGTAATGAGTGTTACATTATAATTATGGTAGTTCTGGTAAAAGTGAACGGGGTTTTCCTGAAATGCTTCATTTCCATCTCCAAAAATCCAGTGAAAATTAGTCAAATTGCCAAAAGGAATGGTAGAATGTTGGGTAAACAGTGTTGGCTGACGCTGACAAAAACCTATTATACTGAAATCAGAAACAGGTAGAGGAAAAACAACGATATTTTGTTCTTTCTGCTGATAGCAACCAACACTGGTTCCTGCAGTCAATTGAATACTATGGTTCCCATAAGTATCAAAAAAGTAATGTAAATTCTGCGAAAGAACAGTATCGGCATTATCAATAACCCATTGCCAATAATTAATAGTGGCTGTATCTTGAGAATAAGACACATCGGTAAATGCAGTACTGTCGCCCCAGCATGTATGCGATGAATTAAACTGAACAACAGGGGCTTTTCCTAACACATCTACCCATACAGAATCGTATTGATTACAACCAATCATATCAGTAACCATAGCAGAATACCATGCGGATTGTTGAATTTCGGTAAATGGTGTAGTATCCTGTGAAGGAAACCACAAATAAGATTCAATAGGGAAAGAACTTGGATTTATAGTAAGCAGGTTCCCAGTACATAAATGAACTGTATCTGTTGAAAACAAAGGATATAACGATAAACTGTCCACATCAATAAAAAAAGAATCAACCGTAGAACACGAAAAAGCATCAGTAATGGTTAAATAATACCACCCTTCATCTTTCAAATAATTGTAATTACTAATATTGCCATTGCTCCATAAATAGGTAACAACATTTCCCAAATGAGAAGTAACTAAAACAGAATCGCCTGCACATACAGGTATGGTATGAGCAAAACCTGCATCAGGAAATTGCACAAAAATACTGTCAGTACTTTGCCTTCCAAAAATATCGGTTGCTGTAACCTTGTAATAACCTGAATGAGCCACCACAATGCTATCGCTTGTTTCGCCAGTATTCCATAAGTAGTTGGTAAAATATCCTTTTGACTTTATGGTAAACGGACAAAATGAAGTTAATGTAGTATCATCGGGCAATAGTACAGGTGGAGCATATTTGTCCATCAAATACAATTCTACTGTATCTGTTTCATTAGATG
>CAYSIN010000010.1:0-41805 GCA_964431135.1 uncultured Bacteroidales bacterium | reverse complement strand
CATGCCATTCAGATATTTTGTTCTCGCTGTTTTTTACTATTCCACTATCGGCTCGTAGCCACAATGACAAACTATATATTGAAGGTAATTGATAGCGTGAAAAAGAATAAATAGTGGACACTGTTGAATCGTTACAATTATCAAACGACCATATTCTCCAATAAACGATAGTATCGTTTGGGATAGTATATGCCGTATATTGATGTAACAGGGATTTTATACTGCGACAATAAATTTCCGAAAAATCTGACACAAGACTTATTTCTATGAATGATTTTTGTTCATAACTGTTCCATGAAAATATAATGGTATTATCAGTGCAGTTCATTCCCTGGGAAGGATAATTAGCATCCGCCTGTAGTAAATCTGTATGAGGTGAAATATGAATGTTCATCCATGTTGTATCACTGCACCCATATTCCGAAGTAATCCAGTGTATAATGATATGTTGTCCCATACCTAAATCGGTATAAATCGAATCTCCCGAAAATAAATTGCTGTCCACGTTCCATTGATATGAAACAATACTATCGCTGTATTGAGCCTGACTTATGAATGCAGTATGCTGTCCCAGACAACCAGGATTATATATAAACGATGCCTTTGGAGTGCTATGAATGGTATCAACAGAAAAAGCATATCCTTCACACGTATTTGAATCTATAACATGCAATATAGTATGATAAATCCCTGCTTGATTATATATAGGCTGAATTTGCTGTCCGGTAAAATGTATTGAGTCCTGTAATGTCCATTGCCATTGGATAATATTTCCAGTTGAACTTCCTGTATATAAAGTTTGATGCGTATTACATAAATTATCCGTTTGAATTTGTGGTTTCGGTTTTGCTCCCTTAATAGATACATAACTACTATCGATTAACTTGCATCCATTGGCGTTGGCAACTGTTACATAATATTTATCGGAAATGTCGGGAAGAATATAATATGCGTCTGTTTCGGTTGACCATTGATATGTTACGGCTTGAGAATGAAATGCTGAAAGTGTATCACCCAAACATAATGATATGCTATCAGGCAATATATTTTCAAAAGAGAATGGGTCGTATGGTATATATATAGTATCTGAAAAATAGGTACAGCCCATTGAATCGGTAATATGAACATAATATTGTCCAGGGTTATGAACTATAAAATAAGGCATAGTATCATTGTTTTGCCAAATAAAATGATAAGCAGGGAAAGATAAACCTGTATTTAATATAATACTGTCATATAAACATAAAAGTTGATTATTTGAAAGTGAATTTCCTGGAAATTTTACAAAAATACTGTCTGCACTTTGCCTTCCAAAAATATCGGTTGCTGTAACCTTGTAATAACCGGGATGAGCCACCACAATGCTATCGCTTGTTTCGCCAGTGCTCCATAAGTAGTTGGTAAAATATCCTTTTGACTTTATGGTATACGGACAAAATGAAGTCAGAACCGTATCATTCGGTAACAGCACTGGTGGAGCATATTTGTCCATCAAATACAATTCTACTGTATCTGTTTCATTAGATGTTAATTCTCTATTATACACTATAATTTCTCCAATATCTCCCTGCCAAAATCTTCCACCAATGGAACGGTCTAATCCTATTGCCATATCATCCCAAGTTACCGGCGTTGATAAAAAACCATGTATTATTTTAAATCGTTTCAAAGGGGAAAAATCATACGTTTGCTGGTGGTTCATATATAAATTTTGTCCTAATGTAGAACCATAAAAAGAAGTACTACCTTGTGTCCCCACTAAAAAATAATCTTGTTGATCACCAATATAATTTACTCTTGTTAAGAGTCCATCCCAATTTAAAAATGTATAGTTCTGATTATTTACAATGATAAAAAAAGTTCCAATAGTTATACTTTGATTTAATATTAATTGGTTATTATTTAATCTTATTACGGGTTTGTGATTAATACTGTCTAATGATAAAATAAATAAGGGTTGCAAATTAATATCACTTTGTTCAAACACATAATGATTGCTTGAAATATCATGCCATTCAGATATTTTGTTCTCGCTGTTTTTTACTATTCCACTATCGGCTCGCAACCACAAAACCAATCCAGGAATTGTGTCTATTTGAGAAAAAGAAAATTGTGAAAAATGAAGCAGCATTATTACTGCTAAAAGATGTATGATTATATGCCAAATTTTTCTCATATTTGTACCAAAATTACATACTTTATTTGAATTAAAAAATGGAAATTGAAATTAAACCGGCAAAATTATTTTTCTATGATTTCAAAGAGTTATACGAATTTCGCGATACATTGTTCTTTTTAACATGGAAAGATATTAAAATAAAATACAAGCAAGCCTTATTGGGATTTTTATGGGCATTTTTACAACCCGCTTTAATGATGGGTGTTTTTATCATTCTAAAAATGGCGACCAACATTTCTACCGGAAATAATACTATCCCCTACCCTTTATTTGTTTTATCCGGAATTTTATTCTGGAATCTTTTTGCAGCATCCGTAACTCAATCGTCAAACAGTATCGTTAGTAATGCCAACATGATTAAGAAAATTTATTTTCCACGAATATTCTTCCCTGTCAGTGCCATATTGGTTAGTTTGTTCGATTTTTTAATGGGATTAATCGTGTTTATTCCTGTTATGATTTATTATGATTATTTGCCAACAATTCATTTAATCTGGACTTTCCCCGTTAGTATTATACTTACAGTACTTATTGCATTAGGCATTGGTTCTTTTTTTTCGGCACTCAATGTAAAATATCGCGACGTAAAGTATGTTATTCCCTTTCTGGTTCAACTGTTATTTTTTATTTCACCTGTTTTTTATTCCCCCTCATTTATTACCGACAACCTTTTACAAACATTGTATTATATTAATCCAATGACAGGCATTCTCGAATTGATACGCTATGGTTTTTTTGGAACACCTGTAAATAATATTGGACTTTTAATCAGTGTGATTTGCGCTGTGATATGTTTTAGTGCAGGTATGTTCTATTTTAGACGATTTGAAACAACTTTTGCAGATGTAGCATAAAAATAGTCTGAATCACGGACGAAGCGGATTAAAAGATTACACGGATTTTTAAATATGTACATTTAATAGTAACTTTGACCTTTTAGAAATATAATTTTATACCGACTTGCTAACAAGATAATTAAAACAATTCGCTTCGCTTTTGTTTTAAAACTGTTAGTCTGTCGGCATTAACCAAAGCCAACTAATAAAATTCATTTCATTCTTTTGTTAGCGGTTTGGTATTATCTGTGAAATCTAATAATCCGTTTCATCAGCGATTCAGACAATATGGAAGAATTAAAGTACAAAGATATTACCGAAAAAATTATTGGAGCTGCTTTTGAAGTTCACAAATTTCTTGGAAATGGCTTTCAAGAAGTCATTTATCAAAGAGCGCTAGCATTTGAATTAAAAAAAGCAGGACTTGAATTCGTTAGGGAAATCGAGCAGGAAATTTATTATAAAGATTTAGAAGAGCCTATAGATAAACGCAGAGCGGATTTTGTAGTGGAAGGAAAAATATTAGTTGAATTAAAAGCTGTTATTCAACTTGAGGATGTGTATTTAGCACAAGCATTAAATTATTTAAAAGCATATAAACTTGAGATTGGACTGTTAATAAATTTTGGCTCAAAAAGCATTGAATTTAAACGGTTAGTCTTATCGCAAAAAAGTCTTAATCACAAATGACGCTGATTTAAAGTTCACACAGATTTTAATAGGTAATTTAAACAATTAATCATAATTTTGACGGTTCATAATAAATTTTTATCTGTGAAATCTATTAATCCGTAAAATCAGCGATACAGACAATATGGAAGAATTAAAGTACAAAGATATTACCGAAAAAATTATTGGAGCTGCTTTTGAAGTTCACAAATTTCTTGGAAATGGCTTTCAAGAAGTCATTTATCAAAGAGCGCTAGCATTTGAATTAAAAAAAGCAGGACTTGAATTCGTTAGGGAAATCGAGCAGGAAATTTATTATAAAGATTTAGAAGAGCCTATAGATAAACGCAGAGCGGATTTTGTAGTGGAAGGAAAAATATTAGTTGAATTAAAAGCTGTTATTCAACTTGAGGATGTGTATTTAGCACAAGCATTAAATTATTTAAAAGCATATAAACTTGAGATTGGACTGTTAATAAATTTTGGCTCAAAAAGCATTGAATTTAAACGGTTAGTCTTATCGCAAAAAAGTCTTAATCACAAATGACGCTGATTTAAAGTTCACACAAATTTTAATAGGTAATTTAAATAATTAATCGTAATTTTGACAGTTCATAATAAATTTTTATCTGTGAAATCTAATAATCCGTAAAATCAGCGATACAGACAATGAGTAAGCCAGTAATTGAAGTAGAGCAGTTAAGTAAAGTTTTTAACATCGGCAGTATGCACGACTCATACTTAACATTGCGGGATACCCTGAATCAATGGTTTCATCATTCAAAACCAAAAAACGAAAACCGAGTAATAAAAGCATTAGATAATGTCAGTTTTTCTGTTTTATCTGGAGAAAAGATAGGTATTATTGGAAAAAATGGTGCAGGCAAAAGCACTTTACTGAAAATATTATCTCGCATAACACCACCAACCAGTGGACACGCCGTTTTAAGAGGAAAAGTTTCCAGTTTATTAGAAGTAGGAACAGGCTTTCATGGAGAATTAACCGGAAGAGAAAATATAATGCTTAATGGTGCTATATTGGGAATGAAGCGACATGAAATTATGAAAAAGATGGACGAAATTGTTGATTTTTCGGGTGTAGAAAAATTTTTAGATACACCCTTAAAACATTATTCCTCCGGTATGCAGGTTCGCCTTGCCTTTGCTGTTGCTGCTCATCTTGACACGGAAATTCTTTTGGTGGACGAAGTACTTGCCGTTGGCGATGCCGAATTTCAAAAGAAAAGCCTCGGTAAAATGGATGAAATTACACAAAAGCAAGGAAAAACAATTTTGTTTGTCAGTCATAATATGAGTGCATTGGCACAGTTATGTCCAAATAGTATTTTTATTAAAGATGGAAAATTGATTATGTATGAAGAAACTCACCAAATAATAAATAACTATTTAAATGAAAGTTATTTTATACCTAAAAATTTATTTTACAAATCATCTATAGACATAAAGACAAAAAGTTCTGCCTTTTTTGAGAATATTTATATTAATCATTCACCTATTTTTAAACATGACGAATTTATCGCTATTAACATAGAAGTTAAATACAATAATTATAGTAAAGATTTAATACTTGCTATTATTCTTTTAGATAAATACAAAAATAGAGTTTTCAGCAAAATCAAACCATTAATTTTTTCAACTAATTTAAAAATATTATTTACAATTCCGCCAAACATTATTGCACCAAATATATATTCATTTCAATTTCAAATTTATCGTTCTACTGGAGGAGTCGTACAAGATGTTTTTGATATTTTTCCTATTCAAATTATGGATAATGGTACAGAAATGTTTTCCTATAATGATTATGGTAATATTTTATTAAATGAAGCTATATGGGAAATAAAGTAATTTATTCTTTAAATAAGGCAATAAAAAGAATGAAATATGAGAAACTCTTTAAAAAATATAAAGAATTTACAATGATTCCAAAGGAAATATTTTTAGGGAAATTGGAATGCATTAATTGGTATAATGTCCCCAAAGGAAATGTTGTTGAATGTGGAGTTTGGAAAGGTGGAATGATTGCTTCCATTGCAGAAATGTTAGGAAATGATTATTCATATTATCTATTTGATAGTTTTGAAGGATTGCCAGAACCAAATCAAATAGACGATGGCTTAATAGCAAAAAATTGGTATGGAAATAACAACATAGATAATTGCAGAGCAGATATAACCTTCGCTTCAAATGCGATGAAAATGTCAAAAGTAAAAAAAGTTTATTTTAAAAAAGGCTGGTTTAATGAGACTATCCCTAACAATGAAATTAACACTATTTCTGTTTTACATATTGACAGTGATTGGTACGAATCGGTTAAACTGTGTTTAGATAATTTTTTTCCTAAAATTGTAAACGGTGGAATAGTGATAATAGATGATTATTATTTTTGGGAAGGATGTAGAAAGGCTGTTAATGAATATCTATACAATAATACGCAATATTTTATCAGAGAATGGGAAAATACTAAAGTTTTTTATATAGTTAAATAAAGTAATTTTTTTAATTTTCTATAATAATGAAAAAGATATTAAAAAATATATATGTAGCATTTAAAAATTTATTATATAAAAATAAATTTAGTATTCCCTTCTGGTTATTCATTTTTAATTACTTTTATAAATAGAAATAATGATAGGTAGATATGTTTATAATTTATTAAACAAACAGAGTTATACACCATCAATGTTGGGTATATTAGTTAATCCTTTATTTATTATTAGATATACACTTTTTAAGTATTTAAAATCTTCATTTCAATATTTATCTGGCAAAGTTCTTGATTTTGGATGTGGCTATTCACCATATAAATCATATATAAAATATGATGAATATGTGAGAGTAGATAAACCAAGTATGTACAATAATTATGGTAACTTAAAAAATGATATTATATATTATGATGGTAAAACATTGCCTTTTAACGATGAAGAATTTGATTCTATATTTAGTACAGAGGTTTTAGAACATATTCCAAATGTAAATGAAATTGTGAAAGAACTCAATAGAGTTTTAAAACCTAAAGGTAAGATCCTTATTTCTGTACCTTTTACATTGGATGAGCATGAAGTTCCTAATGACTTTAGGCGTTTTACTCAATTTGGTATAAAGTTATTGTTAGAAAAAAATGGATTTAATGTTATTAACATTCAAAAAACAACAAAAACTATTCATACTATTACACAATTATTAACGAATGCGATTTTTAGAGCAATATTTACACATAATCAATATTTTAATTATATTATTAATTTTATTTTAATATTTCCATTAAATTTATTTGGTTTAATGTTAGGATGGATAATATCGGATAAGAAAAAGAGGCAACCTTTAAATATTATTGTTTTAGCAGAAAAACAATGAAGAACGTTCTTTTTTATTCCCCTTATATGGGATATACAGGTTCTGAAATGATGGTAAAATACATTGTTTCTAATGCTAAAAAAATTAATCCTGTTATATTATCTGGTGAAAATGGTGCTTTATTAAATGAAATACCTAAAAATATACTTATTTATATACATCCTGATTCAGTTATTTGGAAAAACAGATTAGGAAGAATATTAAAAATCTTAAAATTCCGTGATTTAGCACAAATGCAATTTAAAAAAATTATAAAAAAAAATAATATTGATTTAATAGTGGTAAATACGCTTGCGGTAGAAAAAATTATCAACAGTTTAAGCAAAGTAGATATTCCATTTATATTATATGATCATACATTGCCTTTATTATATAATTTTATTGATGTAAAAAGAAGTTCTTTTCAATTTCTAATTCAAAAATCTATTGCAATAGTTGGTTGTTCAGAAAAAGTTTGTGAATCTTGGAAACTAATGGGAGCAAAAAATGTATATAAATTTTATGAAACAATAGATATAAACAAGATTAAACATTCTGAAACTGATGCTGTAAAAATTAAACCTCAATTAAATAATTTTTCTTATATTTTTTTAATGTCTGGTCAAAGAGGTATTCACAAAGGTTTTAATTTAATTATAGCAATAGCATCATTTTTAAAAAAATACAATGCAGCATTAGTGTGGTTAGGAGCATCAAACGATTATGGTTTGAATTTTTTCATTCAAAAAGTTATTGAAAATAACTCTATTGACAACATACTTCTGCCAGGCTTATTAAAAAATGATGAATATTATTCATGGTTAAATGCCTGTGATGCTTTCCTTTTAACCTCTATGGTAGATCCATATCCACTTGTTATGCTTGAAGCAGCATATTTGCAAAAACCTATTATAGCATTTGATAGTGGTGGAGTAACAGAATTTGTGAAAGAAGGTATGGGCAAAATAGTGCCATATTACTGTGTAAATGCATATTTAGATGCTATTAGAGATTTCATAGAAGGGAAAATACCTGTAGACAAAGAACTTTTAAGAAAAGAAGCAGAAAAACACGATATTACAAAAAGAGTCTGTGAATTTGAGGATATTTTATTGAGTTTTATTAAATAAATTTTTATGGCACAAAAAACGAAAAAACAAAAATTTACAGGTGAAAGGATAATTCCAGAAGTAATAAATGAAGATACTTTTCTGCATTTGCATAGGTATGCCCTCACTTTTGATTATATAAAAGATAAAGATGTCATCGACATAGCTTGTGGCGAAGGCTATGGCTCTTTTTTAATGTCTAATTATGCTAAAAATGTTAAAGGTATTGATATAAATAATGATGTAATAGAAAATGCTAAAATAAAATATAAAAAAGATAATCTTGATTTTTTGCAAGGTACTGTTGCTAATATACCCTTACAAGATTCATCTATAGATGTGATCGTCAGCTTTGAAACCATTGAACATATAACCATGCATGATGAAATGATGCGGGAGATAAAGCGTGTGCTCAAGCCTGATGGACTGCTGATAATATCTTCACCAGATAAAAAAAACTATTCAGATAAAAGAGGTTTTAATAATAAATTTCACGTAAAAGAATTATATTTGGAGGAATTTGAAAACTTGATAAAGAAATATTTCAAATATGACAAAATGCTTTTCCAGAGATATTTTCATGGTTCAATGATGTTTTCAAAAGAAAATATAGAAATAATAACTGAATTTCATGGTGATTTTAATAAAATTGATGAATTAGATTTTTTTGATAATATGGTTTTTAATATTGTATTGGCATCTGATAATAAGATAACTGTTTGTAAAAAAGCAAGTGCCTTTGATGCAACAAATTATGTTACAGAAGTATTTAATTCAAAAACATATAAATTAGCTAATGCGATAGTTAAACCTTTTCGTTTTTTTATAAAATTAACAGGTAAATAATGCTCGTTTCCATCATCATACTCAATTACAATACCTTTGAACTTACTTGTTCTTGTATTCGTTCTATTTATGAAGAAACAAAAAATGTGGATTTTGAAATTATAGTAGTGGATAATGCTTCTACTTTAGATGAACCAGACAAATTTTTAGCGTTATTTCCAAAAATAAAATTAATAAAAAATAAAGAAAATCGTGGCTTTGCAGGTGGATGTAATGATGGCATAAAAGTGGCTAAAGGTGATACTATATTACTTCTAAACTCTGATACAAAACTTTTGAATGATGCCATCACTATCACTTATAATTTTTTAAAAACACATCCAGAAGTTGGCATTGCAACGTGCAGATTAGAAAATACAGATGGTTCACCACAAAGCAATTGTCAACCTTTTCCTTCTATTAAACTGATGATGTTGGAATATGGAAGAATACACAAATTATTTGGAAAAAGAAAAAGAAGCAAGATATGGATGGGACCTTATTTCTCTTATGATACGACCCTTTTCCCCGACTGGATTTGGGGAACGTTTTTTATGTTTCCTCGTATGTTACTTAAAATTTTTCCCGAGAATAAACTTCCAGAAACATTTTGGATGTATGTGGAAGATATGGAATGGTGCTGGTTAGCCCATAAGGCAGGTTATAAAATTGCCTTTGTTCATGAGGGTAAAGTTCTTCATTTGGGTGGAGTTTCTTCTCGAACTACAGATATTAAAATGAATATGATGAGTGAGAATTTTAAAAAATTCTATACTATATATTACGGCAAAATTTATTCTTCTATCCTTTTATGGCTTCTTAACGTGTTGAATAATAGCAAGTTGCATTCATAAGGATAAAAAAACATATTTGAATGCATCTTGGTATTACACTTTTTTTTCTATTTGATATTTATTTCTATCATAAGCATTTCGGCTAATCAGTTCGCTAATAAATCCGGCAAGAAATAGTTGTACGCCTAAAATGATTGTCAGTAATGCCAGAAAAAAGGCAGGTTTATCAACAACATCACGAGTAGGCATATTATTTAATGATTTGTATATTTTTTCAATAAGCAAATAAAGAGCAACACCACCACCCAGCAAAAACATAACAACACCCCATACGCCAAAAAAGTGCATGGGACGACGTCCAAAACGTGTAATAAAAGTAACCGAAAGCAAATCGAGAGGTCCGCGAATAAACCGTTCCAATCCGAATTTACTTTTTCCGTACTTGCGTTCCTGATGCTGTACCACTTTTTCACCTATTTTTTTAAACCCTGCCCATTTGGCAAGTACCGGTATATAGCGATGCATATCACCATACACTTCTATACTTTTTACAACACGGTATTGATAGGCTTTCAGTCCACAGTTCATATCGTGCAAACGAATACGGCTAATCTTTCGCACGGTCCAATTATAAAACTTGCTGGGTATGCGTTTGGTAAGCAACGGGTCATGACGCACTTTTTTCCATCCCGAAACAAGGTCATAACCCTCTTTGATAATCATATCGTATAAAGCCGGTATTTCATCGGGACTGTCTTGAAGGTCAGCATCCATAGTTATAACTACCTTTCCCTTGGTTTCGGCAAAAGCAACTTGGAGAGCCGCTGCTTTTCCATAATGGTGAAAAAATTTTATACCATGTATTTCAGAAAAACGGGACGATAAATTTTCAATGATACTCCATGAATGGTCGGTACTGCCATCGTCCACCATAATAATTTCATACGAATATTGATGTTGCTGCATCACTCGTCGAATCCATTCGGTCAGTTCTATCAACGATTCTTCCTCGTTTAACAGAGGTATAACAACAGATATATCAAGCGTTGGATTGCTCATCGTTCATTTCTTTTTCTACTTCTTTCATCATTTGCTGATAGGAATCGCCCCCCTTTTTAATAAAAGCAGCTGTTACCAATGAAAATAGTAAACCCAAAAATGTATAGGAAAATACCGTCCCAATAGCCATTGTGAACGGTGTTGTAAATTTTTTAGCCATTTCTATGCTCATTTCTATTTGGTCTTCGGGCAAGCCCTGACTATATAATACTTCTTCCTGCTGTTCAAATATTTTATCCATTTCGGCAGGTGCCATCAACTTAAAGAATATAAAAATATAAAAGGCAACTATAATCGACATAAATAAACTGATTAAAACGCCCGAACCGACAGATTTTCCATAAGAGATTTGTCCTTGCAAATGCTGATCGCGTAAATATTTTGTACCTAAAACAATAAAAAGAATATTTATAGCATAAATAATAAGTGAAATGGCAAAATTTTGTTTTATGCCGATAAGATAAATGAGCAATGAAACAATGATAATGGCTACTCCATTGAGTGCTCCAAAATTCATGCTGTTTTTTAATAAAGGTGATTTCATATCATTTTTATTTTGGGCAAAGATAGCGGATTTTATTTTATTTATTTAACAATGCCCAAGGTCTCCATTTCTACAGGTCGTTGTAACAGATAAAAGGATGAGTTTTCGGGTATTTCCAAATGATTATTTTCCAGAACAACGGTATTGTCTTCTGGTTTTAATATATAATTCTGTTTTGATTTAGGCAGAACTAATGTATATTTCCCATTGTTTTTATTGGGTCTGAAAGTTCCTATCAGTTTATTATCGGTATCAAATATTTTTAAAACAATATCTTTTAGTATTTCATTGGTAGAAGTCTTTCTAAGAAATCCTGTAATGAGCACTACCGAACGTTCAGGTACCGATAGCAGGTCAACCATATAGATATCTTTTCCACCGCAACCGCCCGGTTGGATGGTTGCATAATAGGCTCTTTTCCCATCGGCAGAAATCACATAAAAGGCATCGTTGTCGATGGAATTAATTGGATAACCCATATTGTCGGGCTTTGTAAATGTTCCATCTTCTTTCAATATACTGTAAAACAGGTCATACCCTCCCATACTGTTATGTCCCTTACTCGAAAAATATAACGTTGTACCATCAGGATGGATAAAAGGACCATTTTCATCGTCTGAGGTATTAATTATATTACCCGCATTGGTAGCCAAACTCCATTCTCCATTAGGTAATCGCTGGGAAATATAAATATCATATCCGCCATAGCCACCGGGTCTGTTGCTGGTAAAATATAAGATATTTCCATCGGCTGAAATGGACGCGTGGCTTTCATCATAGGTGGAATTGATGTTGGGTGACATTTTTTGCGGTTTTGACCATTCTGTACCATCATAAACACTAATGTAAAGATTGCCATCGCCCACATCATCCTTATAAATTATTAATTCAGAACCATCAGACGATAATGCTACAGAAGCCTCATGTTCCATGGTATTTATGTTTTTACTTATTTTTTCCGGGACCTGCCATTTACCATCCACTTTATGCGTGATATATATGTCTTCAAAGTATTGACCATCGGAAGTTTTAAAATTTCCCGTACTGCCTTTTCTTTTGGAGGTAAATATCATGGTCGTTTCGTCAATATTAAAAACGGGGCTATGGTCATCGTAACTTGAATTGATGTCACATCCAAGATTTACAATATTTATCTTTAGAGGATTTTGAACCAACGGAATGGCATTACCTATATAAAAAAGCAATTTTTGAATCTCTGCTTTATTTTCAGGTTCGTAAGTTAGATATTGTTCGCATGCTGTCTTAGCATCTTCAAAAAATGATTGATGATAACATGCATTAGCAAGTAAATACAATGCTTCGGGAGGAGCATTCTTTTCTTTTGGATTGGCATTACTGTATGTGTTAGATATCGGGATGGCTTTTTTTAAATAGAAAATACACTTTGAAAGTGTCGCATCGGCATAATACCATGATTTTCCCAATAAATAATTTACATTACCGTTGAGGCTATCTTGATTATAGCACTGTTGCAACAATACAATGGCTTGTGGATATTCTTTCAACTGCATATGCTTTACGGCATCCATAATGTTTTGCTTTATGGATACTTTTTGAGCATTGGAAAAAACAGGAAGAATTAATGCTACAGCAAGAAAAACAATGAATGAGTTCTTTTTCATATTTGATAAAAATTAAGGGTTAGAAAAAATTTCCAGTTTGTTTTTAAATTCAATATCTGGTTTTTTAATATTCAGAATTTTAAATTCAACCCTGCGATTCAATTGTCTGCCTTCGGATGTTTCATTGCTTGCCACAGGATTATTTTTCCCCATACCTCTAATGGTTAATCGTTTTTCTGAAACACCTAATTCTTTAAGTTGTTTTTTTACAAAATTAGCACGACGTTCACTTAATTTTTGATTATAGTCGTTTGAACCCATATTATCGGTATAACCAATGATTTCAAGTTTAGCCTTTTTATTTTTTTGCATCCACATAGCCAGTTTACGCAAATTTTCTTCGTTGGCTTCACAAATGTGTTTATCAAAGGAAAAATAAATAGGGAAAATAACAATTTTTTCATTTTCAGATTTTAACTCCATTGTTTTTTCCATATCTTCCTGAGGCAATTTTGATTCTTTTTGAGACAGCAAATCTATAGGCTCAACAACGGTATCGTTTGCAAGTATAAATAAATTTAAGACATTAGGGTTATTGGAAGATGTTGTCTCGGAAGTGATTCGTGTTAGTGGAATACCTTTGTCGGTAAGGTTTTCAGTTAAAATATCCGTACGTATTTGATTTAAATCTGGAACAACATTATTTTTTGGAAGAATAATGCGTGCTGAAAATTCTGGCAAATAATTCAATATTTTAGTAATTTTAATAAACTGTAATCCTTCTTCAGACGACAGTGCTGTTTGGTTTGGAGAAAAATGAAAGTTATAATCTCTTTGTACATTGCGAAT
The DNA here is from genome assembly GCA_964431135.1 of uncultured Bacteroidales bacterium. Classification (GTDB taxonomy): domain Bacteria; phylum Bacteroidota; class Bacteroidia; order Bacteroidales; family GWA2-32-17; genus Ch61. The sequence continues at coordinate 27,998 of CAYSIN010000010.1, read as the reverse complement.
ATTAATAGGATTTAGTATAATGGGTCTTTCTATTTTTTGATAGGCTACACTGTCGCTCACATCGAGCACTTCGGTATAAGGAAGAAAGACGTCGCTTTCTACCGTAATTAAATATCGCTTCCCCGATTTCAATATAAATAAATATTTACCTGTTTTAGAATTGGGTGTATAGTTTCCAATAACTTTTTTGGTAACATCATCGGTAACCGTAATCGAAACATTTTCGGGTAAACGTCCGTCACCCATAGTGATATAGCCACTCATTACGGTTAGCATCTTTTCTTCGCTTTTGGGAAGTGTAATCATATACAGGTCGTTTCTGCCAATACCCCCTGTTTGTTGTGAAGCATAATATGCTCTTGTGCCATCGGGAGTGGGTGCATAAAATGCATCGTCATTGGGAGTATTGATGGGATAACCCATATTGGTAGGTTTATTCCATACACTGCTGTCATTTCGAATTGCAAAAAATATATCATAACCACCCATGGTATTATGTCCTTTGCTACTAAAAAAAAGTGTTACCCCATCGGGATGAATAAAAGGACTTATTTCGTCCTTATTGGAATTAACATGCGAACCAGCATTGATGGGAATACCCCATTCGCCATTGGGTAATCGTTTGGTGATGAAAATATCCAGTCCGCCATAACCACCGGGACGGTCGCTGGTAAAAAATAATTCCTGCCCATCGGCAGATATACTGGCGTGGTTTTCATTGTATTTTGAGTTGATATTCAATTTTACAGGCTCTGTCCACGTATCTCCTATCAAATGGCTCATATAAATGTTACCATCGCGAGGATTTACTACAGATGATTCATCCCGGTATATATACAGTTCTTGTCCATCAGGCGAAAGACCAATGGAAGCATCGTGACGAAATGAATTAATCAATGGACTAATAGGTAAAGGAATCTCCCACTGCCCATCTAGAAGTTTTTTGCTAACATAAATATCTTCAAAATACTGTCCATCTTCTGTTTGTTCTTTATGTACATCCGATTTTCGTTTCGATGTAAATATCAGAGTACTTTCATCGGCAGTAAACACAGGGCTATGCTCATCGTACTCCGTATTAATGACACCACCCAGATTGGTAATTTCCATTCTGATAGGATATTTCATCAATTCTATACCGTTTTTACAGTTCTCTACTAATTCATCAATATCTTCGGTAAAATCCTTTTTATAATTTGGTAAGGCTTTTTTTAGCGAATCGAGTATAATCAATGCTTTTTGAAATTGATAATTGTTTTGATACGCTTTGGCTAAATAATACCACACTTCAACAGGTGCATCCAATTCGTCAGGGTCATCTATTTCGGCATCAGCATTAACATTTATAATTGCTTTTTCTAAATATTCTATGGCTTTGGTTTTTTCAAGCACGGTATTCAGATAACAAAAACCGGTTTTAAAATTCAAATTGGCATTATCGGGCTCAGATGCAAGTAATTCTTTATAAATTACTAACGCTGATGGAAAATCACCTTTTTCAATTAAACGTTCAGCATTAAAGAATTTATTTATAAACACATCGTCATGTCGTTGTGCCAATACAAAAAATGACGAACATAAAACAATTAAAATAAGTAAGTACCTCATATAAATATAGTTAGCACTCTAATAAAAAATAATTACTACAAAATAAACAACTTATTTTTACAAATACAAACTTTTATTGATGAATTATTCTTACTTCTGTTCTTCTGTTTTTTGCTTTACCTTCATCTGTATCGTTGGATGCAATGGGTTGTGTTTCGGCATATCCTTTGGCAATGAGCCTTTCCTTTTTTATGCCTTTTAAAGCGAGATAATTTTTTACCGATTCGGCTCTGTCTTGTGAAAGTTTAAGATTACTATCATGTGAACCTACATTGTCTGTATGCCCTGCTATTTCTATAACCATGGTAGGTTTTGCTTTCAATGCTTCTACCAACACGTCAAGTGACGAATAGGAATCGGTTGTAAGGGTTGCTTTGCCTGTTTCAAAGTGAACATTTTTCAACGTGTATGTTTTGGCAGGTTCAAATTTAACTGTCATGGTAAAAGTGTAGGCTCCGTCTTTTTTGGGTATGGAAATGGAAGAATAATTTTTTTGTTCCATAAAGTCACGATATTTAATATCGTACACATCGCCTTCGGGAAGCAAAAGTTGAGCCTTGCCATCCATATCTGAAACTACTGAGTATTGCTTTTTATCTTTTTGCGATACAAAAGAAATAGTTTCATTTGAAAGAGGATTTTTTGAAAAATTGGCAACTATAACTTTCACCATAGCAGAATCTTCGGTCGCCTTAATTGTTTGAGATAACAATGTATTCGTTAAAAAAAGTAATAAAAAAAATAAAAATAAGATTTTCATTTCATAAAATTTGTGGTTTAATACGTATTTTTGTCAAAATTTGTTCCAAACGTATGACCACAAAATTATTTTTTTTATACGGACTGATAATTATAGGCATTTGGGGTTGTACTAATAATATCAAACCGTCTATTATAGAAAATCCTGAAATAGCGTATAATTTACCTATAAAAGGTGCTACCTATGAAATTAATACCGACAGTGTTATTGAGAAAGGTATAGTATTCCCATATCAATTATACCATCAAAAAACAAATCAATTTGTAAATACGATTAAGTTCAGATTTAAACTAAACGATAGCCATCATTCCTATTATTATAAAATATATTATCAAAATGAACAATATAAATATAATAACGACACATCCATTAGCAGTGAAAACTTTTACGGAAGTTGGCAAGATACTATAGGATTTAAAAAAATAACTTCAACTACGGTGCTTGATTCATTTATTATAAATGGAAATCCAAGGAATGAAAAAAAATATTTTGGTTCATCCTTCAAAAATTTTTATATCAGTAATGCTAACATAGACACTATGATTCATAACATTCTCATAAACCAAGAATGGAAAAAAAGTGTAGAAGAAAAAGCAAAACAAAATAAACATTCGTTAAAGGAACAACTTATGCTTGATGCAATATGGGTTTTAAAAGATATGAGAAATAAAGGAAATGTAAATCATCGTTGGAAAAGAAATCCTCGTATGGGTCGTTACAGTGCAATGCTTGTGGTATGTACCGAAGAAGCATTAAATAATATTCCATATTATATTCAACGCATTGATAAAACAAATGAAAATGGTGAATTTGTAAATCCCTATACTTATTTTCTTCATACTCAAAATAAAAACATAGATGGGATATATTTATATTTAGATTCTTCTGTCTGCCAACTTAAATTAACCATAAATCCTGGGAAAGGCATTTATATAGATAACTATAAAATGTCAAACTTTACTTCCACAAAAATTATGGAGGATACACTATGCGGAACTTATTCAAAACTTTTTAACGAAGCCTTGTTTGAGCAATATTTTTCAAACGAGAATAAAAATTTCGAACTCAATACAATTCCTGTGCTTTCAGACTGGACAACAGATGATTATTCTGTCAGTAAATACGAACAAAATAAAGAAAAATATCAGGACAAATCAAAACGAATACACTCATATATAAGAAATACAGCATGTCCATGTCAAAATATTAAAGATACTAAACATGCCATAGAAATATGGAATCCATCTTCCCAAGCAGTTCACACTGCTACAAAATTAAATATTGGTGTTAATTCAAGAATTGGATTTACTTATGGAAAAATTACAGCAAAGGTTAAGTTTATGCCGCTGTTGAATAAGCACCATGTATGGAATGGGATTACCAATGCTGTATGGCTAATAACACAAGATTACAGCGAATGGAATAATCGTCGATATAGCCATAGTGGATATACTCCCAAAGGATATCCTCATGGAGAAAAAATACATACAACTCCCTATACAGAAATAGATTTTGAAATAGTAAAAGCAAATCCTTTATGGCCTTATGAATATTATAAAAATAAAAATTTATATGAACGGTCAAACAATTATAATGGCAAACAGGATGATTCTATAGTTGTTGCCTTAACCAATTGGGACCTTGCTGCTAAAGACCCAAAAGAATTTACTGCTGGTATTCAATACACAAAACATGGTCATAAAACCTATGAAGCCATGAGATGGGATGAAACATATCAAGCATTAACCATAAGGTCTGCCTCCACGAATAATGAACTTTTCAATAACGATTATTACTATTATCAAATTGAATGGAATCCTACTGAAATTATATGGAGAATAGGACCTTCGAAAGATAACCTTAGAGAAATTGGTTATATGAGTGAAAATAATACAAGTATTCCTAATAATCAAATGCTGATGATTATTAATCAGGAATTTCATTTAGCCGAATGGTGGCCTGTGCCTGTTTATGAACAAGATTTTATTCCTTTTTTAAAAAATAAAAACTTGGGAAAAATATATGAAATAACTATCGAATAACTATTATGAACGTCAATGGTACTCACTATATTTCGGTTTGGGCAAACGAAGAAGAACATCAAATAGGCATTATTAATCAAAAAGTGCTACCCTTTTACTTTCAAACTAAATATTTATCAACTATTGATGAAGTATTAAATGCCATAAAAACGCTTAAAGTTCGTGGTGCACCTGCCATTGGCATAACAGCCGCGTATGCTGTCTGGCTTTCCTTTATTCTCCATAAAGGAAATTTATCGAAAATAAAAGAAGATTCTGAAAAATTGCTTCATTGCCGTCCTACCGCTGTTAATTTAAGTCGAGGCGTCTCTACTATTTTATATCAAATAGAAAATTCAACACAGTCGCTCACTTCACATCAAGTTTACCCATGGGCAAAAAAGTTTGCCGAGCAGGAAATATGGGCTTGCTATCAAATTGGAAAACACGGCGTTACTATTATTGAATCGTTATATAAAAGAAAAGGAGGTACAATAAATATTTTAACCCATTGTAATGCAGGTTGGCTTGCGTGTGGCGATTACGGTACAGCCCTGTCTCCCATTTTTGAAGCAAAAAGAAAAGGTATTCCCATTCATTGCTGGGTGGACGAAACACGACCGTTGAATCAGGGTTCACGATTAACGGCATGGGAACTGTACCATGAAAATATTCCTTTTTCTATTGTTAGCGACAACATGGGCGGTTTACTTATGATGAACAAAAATGTAGATTTTGTTATAGTTGGTGCCGATAGAATTGTACAAAATGGCGATGTAGCAAATAAAATAGGAACCTATTTAAAAGCATTGGCTGCCTATGATAACCATATTCCCTTTTATGTGGCTGCACCAGTCAGTACATTCGATATGACTTTGAAAACAGGAATGGATATCCCTTTGGAAATACGTGATAGTAGTGAATTGCAAAAAATATACGGCATGTACCATAACCAATGGGAAGAAGTCTCTCTTTTCCCCGACCATTATGCTTCCATGAATGCTGCCTTTGATATTACTCCGGCATCACTGGTTACAGGATATATTTGTGAAAATGGCATTATTACTGACAAAAAACAAATTAAAAAAATAATTCACTATGAATGATGTTTTATCAACCGCAGCCAATGATATATCATTGTTTTTGCAACGACTTTATCGTCAAAAACTCACCACCAGTTTAGGTGGAAATATCAGTGTAAGAGTAAACAACCAAATACTTATAACACCTTCACAACTAGATAAGGATTCGGTTATTGTCAACGACATTATTATTATGGATATGGACGGTAATTATACAAAAACACCGCATAAGCCGAGTATGGAAACACAAATGCATTATAGTATTTATAAAAACAGAAACGATATTGATGCCATTATTCATGCACATCCATTTTGGGGAACTTTGCTTGCTATTAGTAATTTAACCTTACAAAACGATATCACTGATGAATCGTACCTTATGCTGAATAAAATAGCCTATACCGAATATCAAACCATGGGAAGTCCTGAATTAGCAAAAGAAGTTGGAAATAAAATTCAACGGGCAGACATATTAATTTTGAAAAATCATGGTGTAGTAAGTGTTGCCCATAACTTAACGCAAGCCCTTGAACGAATTGAAGTACTTGAAAATTTAGTTCATTATGCTTTTCTTGCTAATCCTTCTATTCAGTTGCAATCATTAAGCACCAAAGCAAAAAATAATATTGACAGCCTTTTCCGATAAATACCCTATCAGAATAATAGAAACAACCTAATCGGAGTTGAATTTCAAAAAAGGATATTCTTTTTCGAGTTGTGTAATTTTCTTTTGAAGTTGAATTATAAATTGGTGATATGATTTTGATTCAGGAAAAAACGTTCGATGTTCCAATGCCTTTTGTACTTCTTCTACTTTATGCATAATTTGGAGGGTTTCTTTTTCAAAAAATGTTTCAGAAAAATTTTTCCAAATGTGCTCAATACCAACTTCTCCCGGATGAATCATGTCGGCTGCATAATAGCGATAATCACGCAATTCATCATTAAAAATTTCATACGCAGGATAATAAATAATTTCAGGATTATTTTCCATAAGTTGATGAAGCGCTACAAAAAGAATGGATTTACTTATTTGATTGGCATGGGCTCCCTGTTTGAAATATCTTACAGGACTAACTGTAAACACAATTTTTGATTTTGGATGAAGATGGTAAATACATTTTTTGATTTTTTCCAGATATGCAAGGCATTGCTCAACTGTCAATAATGCTTCTCTAAAAAGTGATGTAGGTTGTTTTTGACAATTAGCAATTATTTCGTCTGTTTTTTTCAAACGATACACAGTAGCAGAGCCCAGTGTAATAAAAAACCATGTTGATTTTTGTGCAAACTCATAACCCTCTTCTATTTTATGATTGACATCTTTTAGCAACAAGGAAATAGAAGTGCCTGCTAAACTGCTATGCAAATAATACGATTTGTAAATATCTTCATCCAGAAAAAAGTCATTCTCCGAAAAGTATTTTTTTGTAACCATTCTTTCCAACGTTATGGCTATGGATGCCGGATTATAGAGTACGCCAAACGGGTTTTGCAAAACCAAAAATTTTAGACGTTCCATTTTATTCCCCATGTATGTAGAAAAACAGGAACCCATTAAAAAAATGTTATCCGAATAAGTAATGGCTGATATTGGTTCAATATGAACAGGGGTTACATACATCCGTTTATATCAAACTTTTAACAAATTGATAAACCATGCGTACACCTATGCCAGTAGCCCCATTGGAACGATACGAATCTTTTTCTGTCAGAAAAGCAGGTCCAGCAATATCTAGGTGAATCCATGGATAATTGGTAAAATGTTCTAAAAATTTGGCTGCTGTAATAGCACCTGCTTGTTTGTTCCCTATATTTTTTATATCTGCTATATCCGATTTAAGCGATTCGGCATAATCGTTCCACAATGGAAAACGCACTACACGCTCCCATGTTGAAAAAGCAGCGTTCTCCAATTTTTTATAAATGGTTTCATCCGTATTGGCAAAAACAACGGTAGCATTTCTTCCTACTGCCGCACTGGCAGAGCCAGTCAATGTAGCAATATCAATAACAACCATAGGTTTAAATTGCTTAGCATAATGAAGTGCATCTGCCAATATCATTCTGCCTTCGGCATCAGAATTAAGCATTTCTACAGTACTTCCATCCATCATTGTAATAATATCGCCGGGAGCAAAGGCATTAAACCCAGGACGATTGTCGGTTAACGGTATTAATCCGATAAAATGAACGGGTACTTCATTTTTTGCCAGTGCATACATACATCCCAACACGGCAGCCGCACCACTCATATCGCATTTCATCGTATCCATACTGTCGCCGGGTTTAATATTCAGTCCACCCGAATCAAAGGTTATCCCTTTGCCAACATAGATGATGGGCTTTTTATTTTTGGCATTTTTGGGTTTGTGTTCGAGTTTGATAAAACAGGGTGGGTCAACACTTCCGCGATTTACAGCCAGCAATCCCCCCATTTTCATGGCTTCTATTTCCTTTTTTTCAAATACTGTGATTTGCAATCCGGCTTCTTTGGCAATTTTTCTAACTTCTTTGGCAAAATTTATTGAATTTAACACATTAGCAGGTTCATTAATAAGGTCGCGTGTAATATAAACTCCCTCTATTAAATGATGCAACTCGCTTAATCTTTTTTCCTGCAAGGTTGATTGGGTAAAATAAATTTTTTTCAATTCATGTTCTGTTCGTTTTTTTTCAGAAATATATTTTGAAAAATGGTATTGACTTAATAATAAACCTTCGGCATAAGCCAGCGACAATTCAGGAAGGTCTGTTTCATTAATAATTTGTATCTCTGTAATTTTTTGCTCTTTTAGTTTTTCATAAATACAGCATGATTCCCTTCTTGCTTTTTCCAATGTTTCAGACAAACACTCCAATCTCTCTGGAACACGAATAAAAACCCAACGATAATAAGTATTTAATGTAACCGATTTGTTGGATGATAATTGTTGCTTGATATACGCTTCTTCCGTTTTGGTTAATGAAATCTGCGATAACTTACCATTTTTTGGTAATAAATAAATAACCGTAATATCGGGCAATGATTCTTTAATTTTAACAACTGCTGTATTCATATTTTTTTTTGCAAAAATAAATGAAAAAGAATTACCTGTGATGTTATCAAAAACAAAAAAACAAGTATTATACCAAACCGCTAACAAAAGAATGAAAATGTGTATCCTCGTTGCAAACGAGGACGAGAAAGTGTTCTCCTGACTCTATCATGTTTGCTAGAAATGGGTTAACATGAGCCGTTTTTTTTAACTCAGAAATGACGGTGTTTTTATTAATGTGTAATGTCCCGACTTCTGTTGGTCAAATAATTTATAAAACACAATTGAATACATCAGAAACCATCAGGCAAATAGATATTTCGGGCTTTGCAAAAGGTATGTACTTTATAAAAGTGCAGAATGAAAAAAATATTTCAGTTCAAAAATTTGTTAAACAATAGATTTTTTGTAATTTTGCATTTCAGAAATTTTAAAAATTATATTATGAAAAGGTACATTTTAATTTCAGTAGTTTGTATGGGGTTTTGTTTAAATAAAGTAAATGCCCAAGTTGCTATTAATACCACCGGTGCAAATCCTGATGCCAGTGCTGGTTTGGATGTAAATTTTACTGATAAAGGCTTGCTTATCCCACGTGTAGCATTAACCCAGACTAGTTCTGCTTTGCCAATCACAAGTCCAGACACTAGTTTATTGGTATATAATAAAGCTAATGTTAGTGATGTAACGCCAGGATATTATTATTGGAACGGCAGTGCTTGGGTACGTTTTGCTACAGGTTCAGGTAGTGTAGGCTGGCTGCTCACGGGTAATGCTGGTACAGTAGATGGTACTAATTTTTTAGGAACAACAGATAATATACCATTGACATTTAAAGTAAACAATCAACGTGCAGGCAGGATTTCATCAGACGTAACTTTAGGGGAAGTATTTTATGGTTATCAAACTGGAAATGTAAATACGGGAAATAGAAATACTTTTATGGGTTATCAAGCAGGAACATCTAATACATCCGGTTCCTATAATACAGCCTTAGGTTATTTAGCATTATACCAAAATACAACGGGTGAATATAATACAGCTATTGGTCAACAAACGTTAAGAAATAACAACGGTAACCGAAACACAGCTGTTGGAATGGAAGCATTGATTTACAACATATCAGGAAATTATAATACTTCGGTAGGAACATTTTCAACATATAATAATAATACAGGGAACTGTAATACTGCGGTGGGTTATTATTCTTTGTATGGTACAACGGCTACTGGTAATACATCTTTGGGTTATCAAGCTGGAGATGCAAATACTTCGGGTACGTACAATACATTTATTGGATACGATGCAGATGCAAATGTTGGTACATATACCAATTCGACTGCAATAGGAAATGGTACGACAATTACAGCATCCAATCAAGTGGTAATAGGAAACACAAACATTACAGGGTTAAAGATTGGTGGCGGAAGTTTAGGTACATCGTCAAATTCAGCAAATTTATATTATGACCCATCTACCGGTATAGTTTATCGAAGCACAGCAGTTGCTGGAGGTTCCGGTTGGTTACTAACTGGGAATGCAAGTACGATTGATGGAACCAATTTTATTGGAACTACGGATAATGTACCATTCAATTTTAAAATTAACAATACAAAAGCTGGTAGAATAGCCACAAATCAAACATTTTTAGGATATATGTCAGGAAACTCAGCAACTGGAATCGACAATTCTTATTTTGGAGTAGAAAGCGGTTACAGTACTACTACGGCGACTGAAAATACATTTATTGGCAGACGAGCCGGTTATTTTTTACAAACAGGAAGTTCTAATGTCGCAATTGGTTTCAATGCATTATATTGCTATGGCGGAGCAGGAGGTGGCCCATTTCCTGGAGGGAATGGTAATGTGGCCATTGGTAAATGGGCTATGTTTAATCCAACATCTGGTAATAATAATGTTGCAGTTGGTTTTTCAACCTATAGTCTGCCACATACAGGGTCGTGTAATGTTTTTATAGGCTATTATGCAGATGCTAATACGGGGGTTAATCCAAATTATGCAACTGGTATAGGCTCTTATTCTACTGTAGATGTTGATTATGCTACTGCCATAGGTTATAGAGCATACGCCAATCAAGCAAATAGTTTGATATTAGGTAGTATTAATGGGGTAAATAGCGCTACTGTAACTGCTAAAGTGGGTATTGGAACATATACGCCACAGGCTACCCTGCATGTTGTATCTCCAAACACTACGATAAATGAAGTTACCATGAGAATTGGTCCGGTGGGAGGTGGTTCTTCTATTACTTCTATTCCTTCTGTTTTAGATTTTTGGTCAACATTTGATAATATGAGTTCAGATCAAGGACCAAGGAGAACAGCTTCTATTAAAGTTGGCTATATAGGTGGTGTTTGGGGAAATGAATACTTGTCTATTCATGTCGGAAATGCCACTGATGCTGCCAATTTACCTGATGAAAGATTACGAATTGTTGCGACAGGTGCTGGTAATAATCTTACAGCAGGTGGTAGTTGGGGGACATTGTCAGATAAACGTATTAAATCTGATATAGAAATCTTGCATTATGGATTAAAAGAAATTATGCAATTGAAACCTGTAGAATACCTATTTCATGACTCTCATGGTTTTGATTATATACCTGAAAAAATTTCAACAGAAGGTGTTCATGATGTAGGATTTGTTGCTCAAGAGGTATATAATGTAATTCCAGAAATAGTATATAAACCTAAAAATCCTGAAAAGGAATTATGGGGTATGATGTACGAAAAAATTACACCCGTGCTGGTTAAAGCAATACAGGAACAGCAAAAATTAATAGAAAATCAGCAATCGGTTATAAATGATTTGAAAACACAAATGGTACAACAACAAAAGGAAATAGACGAATTAAAAAACAATTCGGGTAAATAGTCGTCCCTTAAAAAGTCATTTTAATCTTTCTGGTACTTTTTTTTTCGCAAAAAAGAAAAAGTTCCCAAAAGAAAAAACTCGTCTCGTCATTGCTGACGAGACATAGCGAGCCAGACATGGCGTGTTACACTGAGCCTGCCGAAGCGTGAAGGACAAAATACATAGAATACGCCAAAAAAAGATACCTATTACTACAACAAACGAGAAGCAGTGGAACGCATAGGGAAATAGCGTATAGAAATTTCAAATCCACCCATGCCCTTACTAACTTTGGTCAATGAAGAAACATTAATGTCATAACTGATACCAAAAGCATACTGTCCCCATTCCAACTGAGTACTTAAAATAATCGCATCGCCTACTCTATAGAAAACGCCAACATTAATCATGCGTGCCAATATATAATCTGTATATTTGGACGATTCCTGCAATTTGTATTTTATAAGACTGCCAAAATAAAACATTTTGGATGGTCCCTGAAATGCAGTAACTATGGTAGGTGATAATTGCAAGTTAGTATTTTTTATTCCATAAGAAAGTGTACCATGAATCACATAACGCATGTATTGCTTGTCATTATAATCAAAACCAAGATTTGGCTTGTTTAAATGAAATACGGCAACACCAACTTGTGCACCAAAAACATCGTTTGATGACAGAGTAGTAGCACCTTTTCCATAACTCCATTGAACACCACTTGCCAAATCGATGTTATTTTTTTGAGCACGAGAAAAATTTTCACCGGTGGGTAAAGCAGCATTATATACCAGTCCATCATATTGCTTATCCCACATCAATTCGTCATAATTAATATGGTGTTGCATAAAAGCGGCACCAATACCAGCAGAGATATTTTGTGAATTGGAAATGGGAACTTTGGCAGCAACATTCAACCCTGCCGAAAAAGTATTAAGTCGTCCGCTTCCTGCTTTATCGTTCATAACATATAAGCCAACGCCCAGCGAAGAAGATTTTCCTGTAGAAGCAATTTTGGAATCTGCTGATGCCACAATGGTTGTAAAGGGCTCGGTTATGCTTCTCCATTGCTGACGATAATTCAAATTGATTCGCATATCGTATTGAGCACCCGTATTGGCAGGATTTAACAATATAGGCGATTCATTAACTTGTGATAAAATTACATCCTGAGCAAATAACCATGAAACATTTGCTATTGCCATTAATACTAATAATCCGACTTTTTTCATAAAATTTAATGTTTAACGTATTAATGTAACATTCCCCTTTTTATTAACAATAACACCATTGTAATATTCTGCTTTAAGATAATAAACAAATACCCCTGTATCAAGCGATTTTCCTCTATATGTTCCGTCCCATGCTACTGTTGGGTCGGTCGATTCAAAAACTTTTTCTCCCCAGCGATTATAAATTTCAAATTGCATGGATTTGATACATTTTCCACGAACATACAGCAAGTCGTTATTACCATCGCCATTGGGACTGAATGCTGAGGGTATATACGTTTCACCGCATTCCTTATCAACCGTAACAGTCATACAAACGGTATCGGAGCAACCGGATAGATTAATACCCTCTACACAATACTCTATAGTTTCGGAAGGACTTGTCAATGGATTGTTGCACGAAGTACATGATAAATAATCAACGGGAGTCCATATATAGGTATTTGCACCGGATACGTAAAGCGGAAGGGTCATGCCGATAATAATAGTGGTATCGGAAGTAACTAAAACATGAGGTTTCTGGTCAACTGTAACAGTGAAGGCAGTAGTATCGGAACAAATATTTTTAATGGCAATTACCCAATACGTGGTTGTGGACATTGGGTTAACGTTAATATCTGACGTTGTTTCGCCTGTATTCCAAACAAAGGAATCGCCTCCCGCAGCCTGCAATGTAATAGTTTCTTCCTGACATATTCGGTTAATTCCCGTAATTTGTGCCACAGGTAGTTCATATACGGTAACAGAAAAGTTAGTGCTATTTTTACATTGATTGGTATCAGTTCCTAAAACCTGATACGAAGTAGTAATGGCAGGTGATAGTGAAACACTATCGCCAGATAAATTTCCTGGTGACCAGTTATAAGATTGTGCACCATGAGCCATAACGGTTAAACTGTCGCCAAAGCAAATAGGCTTGACTCCTGTAACAAAAACATCGGGCAATGGATAAACAATTAATATAGAGGTATCGCTATTGACACATCCATTATTATCTATACCTATTAAAATAATTTCAGTTGTGGAATCAGGAGAAATATTAATAGTGGCAGTATTGTATCCCCATGGATACCATGTATAATTAGTAGCACCCAATGCTGAAATGGAAATGCTATCGAAACGACAAATAGGATGAACTCCATTTGTTCTTACTTGTGGAAGTGGATAAACAATAACCTGCGACGTATCTTTATTCACACATCCATTGGTGTCTGTTCCTGTAACTATAAAATCGAATGTTTGCGGTGGATTTACATGAATAGTTGCAGACGTATCGGAATTATTCCAAATGTATGTTTCAGCATTGACGGCTGTTAAATCGATATAATCACCATAGCAAACAGGATGTGCCCCCAATATTTGAACTTGCGGCAACGGATATACAATTACCTTTGCTGTATCGGAATTTTTGCAGTTATGAAAATCTGTTCCTGTAACTATATAGAAGGATGTAGTGTCGGGATAATACTGTTGCATGTTTCCAGTTAATGAATCAGGATACCACAAATACGTCAATGCACCATTTGCTGTTAATATAATACTGTCGCCAAAGCAGATAGGGTGTTCACCCGTAATAAAAACATTGGGTAGGGGATATACAATGACTTCGGCAGAATCGACTTTTTTACACTGATTGGTATCGGTTCCTAATAAATAATAGGTAGTAGTATAAAATGGTGCAACATGAATACTGTCGGTCGTTGAATTAGTGGGCATCCACAAGTAAGTATTAGCACCGTTGGCGTATAGCATAATACTATCACCAAAGCAGATATGGTGCTCACCTGTAATAGAAACATCGGGTAGGGAATAAACAATGACTTCCGCCGTATCCATATTTTTGCAATTATTGGTATCGGTACCTAAAATATAATAGGTAGTTGTATGAGATGGTGAAACAATAATGCTGTCGATGGTTAACGAATCGGGCATCCAAAAATAAAAATGAGCACCGTTGCCAAACAATTCAATACTGTCTTTAAAACAAATAGGGTGCTCTCCGGTGATAGAAACATTGGGTAGAGGATAAACAATGACTTGTGCCGAGTCAATATTTTTACAATTATTCGTATCAGTACCCAATATACAGTAAGTTGTAGTAATTGGAGGAGAGACATGAATACTGTCTCCTAGTAATGAATCAGGTAACCATTGATAAGTCTGGGCACCGTTGCCGTATAATTCTATGCTGTCTTTAAAACAAATAGGATGTTCGCCTGTAATAGAAACATTGGGCAATGGATAAACCGTAATGGTAGTACTGTCGGTATTATTACATTTCATATCGTCAGTAACAGTAACTATATAAGTAAACGTATTAGGTGGAGAAATGTGAATGGAATCAGTACTATCGGAAGTATTCCATAAGTAAGAAACGCCTCCATGAGCATAAATCCATGTTGAATCAAAACGACATATAGCAGAAGTGTCTTTGGTAATGCTCACAGTAGGTATTACACATTTATCAAATTTGGCAATAAAAGCATCCCATGTTCCACCGCCATATGAAGATTGAAAATAGGCACCACTGCCAGGATTTTGTAATAAAAGACTATTGTTAATATAACCAATTAGAAAAGTTGAAGTTGAATTCATGGCAACTTTTGTTCCTACGCCTGCTGAACCAGAAAAATACGTAACCCATTGACGAACACCATTTTGTTTAAATTTTCCTATAAAAATAGATTTGTAGTTAGATTCAAAAAAAGTAGGTGTTCCAGGATTAAAAAGTGGAAATGTCCCATTAACTGTTCCTGTAATCCAAACTCCATATCCGTCACAGTTAATATTATACATTGTTTCTGAAGCAGAGGAACCATAATAAGTCGCCCAAAGCCGTTGACCTGTTGAATCAAATGAAAATATAATACCGTCCTTTCCTCCGCCTCCAAAAGTTGATTGATAATAAGCACCATTGCCTTCATCCAAAGTTGGAAAATCGCTTGAAGTTGTTGAACCTGTTATCCATATTTTATTGCGAGCAACTGTAATACCTCTTAAATCTTCCGTACCATTCCCACCATAATACGTTGACCATAATAAATTACCATTATCACTAAACTTTGCTATTAGTCCATCTGTTAGTCCTCCATTATAAGTACTGTCATAATAAGCACCTGGCACTTTTAAAAGTGGTGCATCCAAATCTTTTGTGTTTATGGCTATATATAAATGACTGCTATCACAGGTAATCATATTCCAACTACTACCATTACCAACACTTGACGAACTAAAATAAGTTCCCCAAACAATTTTATCGGTACTGTCGAATTTGGCTAAATAAACATGTTCGTTGTTGTTGGTCACAGATTGTTGCCATGCACCATTTCCAGGATTAACCAACGGTATATCGTCAGAAAAGTTATATACATAAGCAAACACTCCTATGGAAGTACATGCCAATGATGGAATTTCATCTGAATATAAACCACCAAAATTAGTTGCCCATAACAGTTGTCCATTAAAATCAAACTTCATAATAAAACCATCGGAACTAGATGAATTGGCTGTACCAGTTTGATAATATGCTCCATTCCCTTCGTCTAAAGTGGGGATATCTGAAGAAAACGTTTGTGCTGAAATATAAATATATTGATTTTTAACAATAATCGGTTTGGCTTTACTGTCTATACCAGAACCTCCATAATATGTAATCCATAGAGGAACACCATCCGCTGTGAACTTGGCTATAAATAAATCGCTGTTTCCATTATTAGAGCCATCAAAATAATTTCCAATGCTGGGATTCAAGGTGGGAAAATTATTTGAATTAACCGTACCCGTTACTATTAATATAGTATCATTAACTGCTATACCATAAGCAATATCATCTCCATTACCACCCAGATACGTACTCCATAATAAAAAAGGGTCAATAATAAGTGTTTCATTTTTATTATATTTTCCTAATTGAAATGTAAGTGTATTTTTTTCTTTTATGCTCCATTTAATATCAATACTTTGTGATGATTGATAGGCAATAGGTTTTTTATCTTCAATAGAACCGAGATTGTTAGAAACAAGGACATCACCATTAGGCGTAATTTCAGGACTGTTTGAAAAGTTATATATCAGTTTAATATCATCGGGGTTGGCATTGGGATGGATGATAAAATCGTACTTCAAAACACCTTTTTCAGAAAAATACAATTTAAAATCTATTCCACGATAGATATTTTCAAACAATAATGTCTGAAAAGCCCTTACGTCTTTAATCCCACTAGGACAATGAGCATAATAAAAATTGTATGTCCATTTGACGGGATTTTCCTCTTTGATGTCTGAAAGCATAGCATTTTCAAATTCAACATCAACACGTTGCCAATTAGTTTTTATCAATTTTGGAAAATCATCACCCTTATTTTTTTCATATTCATTTTTAAAAAACAAGTATGACAATCCTGTTTTTCTAATATACAGTGTTGCATTGGGTGTATAGGTATAGTACAAAATATCTGAAACTGTTTTATTTGTTTCAAGCGAAGCGATTTGTCCCATATTTTTAATAAAAGCAGATGGAACGTTGGCATAAAAATCATTCGAATAAGCAACAGTATTTAATAAAGTACAAAAAAATAAAATTACATTCTTTCTTATATACATATATTGTTTTCTCATACAAAAATCAAATTTTTAAATATGACTATAAAAAGGCTTTTAAAGTTGCGTAAAAATAATAATTTTCTATTAGGAATGGAATATTACAAAAATAAAATTATCGTATTATATTGCTATATGTCCAATATACCAATGGATTGCTATTCCTTATGCCAAAAAAAGTTTTGGAAATATTAATTTTTTGATGTTCCGGATTCCAAAAATAAACTTTAATGGTATTGCCTTCTACCTCATATTTATAATCTGGAAAATAAAGTGAAACAGATACAGGTATCCATTTGTTTTTTGGAAAATGTCCATCGATGCTTATACTTTGCCACATTACTACACTGTCTTTTTCCATAGAAGCAACAAAATAAATTTTCCCTTTAAAACTATCGGGCAAATATATCCATGCCGCAGCATCAGCAATTTGTGCCCGTGAAATTATCAAATTATGATTCAAAATAGAATAGGTTATATCATATTCATTCAAGGAATCACATTGATAAAAAGTGTTATTGCTTTCTTTTTTTAATAGCGATGGATTATATACCCATTGTTTATTATTACAAAAAGTATTGACAGAAATATATGAATATAAAGAATCATAACGACAAAGAGCCTTCTTAAAAAACCTTATTTCACCCTGGTCCAAAAAGATAGTTTTAATTAAATCGGGAAAACATTCCTGATATAATTTAAACGATTCGGGAACATCATTGGTAACTGTTGAAAACATTAAATACCTGTATTTAGGACTTAGAAGATATTGGTATAATTCTTTTTTGTCTATTAAATAAGGATAAATGATAGGGGCTGTAACCGATATTTTTAATTGGTTTATATAATAATCGCCTACTTCCTTACGAAAGTGACATATTATTAAGGTTGAATCTTTAGGATAATGTACTTGCGTTTCTTTTATTTCATAAAATGTTTCTTTATAAATTGATTTATAAAAGTAATAATAATAGTGGCGTGTAAAAATTAATGAATATAAAAGGAGGCATAACCATATCAATCCTAATCCATAGACAAATTTTATATTTATTTTTTCAAAAAAACTAAAAATCAATAGTAACAAAAAAGGGATGGAAAAAATAAGTACAGATGTCTGTAATACTGGGGTTCTAACAACAGAATATATATATCCTATAACTGCCGATAACGTTCCCAAAATAAAAGCAATGACTTGTTCTTTTTTAAATTTATTCTTTTTAACGATATATATCAGCACTCCACCAATAAACATAACCAGTAAGAAAAATAAGCAAAATAAGGAATGATTAACAAGATATAGAATAAATGAATAGAAAAATGATAAATCGGGTTTACCAAGCCAACCTAACCCACCCATAGAAAATTGATAAAGATAAATTTTTAGATGAGGCAAACAAAAAACTATTATGGTTAATAATGACAAGCAATATTTTTTTATATTTTCCTTTTTAATAAATACAAAACCCAAAAGTCCCGTTATCAATGCCATTAATAAAGAAAAGTAATGATTATAATTACATAAGGTGGCTCCGCATATAAACCAAAAATAATAATTAATTTTTATCAATCGTTTTTCATAAAACACAATCTTATACCAATAGTAAACCATTAAAAGTGTAAAGAAAAGTCCACTGATATAGGGACGTGCAATTTGGCTATACATAATAAATAGTTGCATGACAGCCATAGAAATGGAAGAAAGAATGGCAACCTGTTCAGAAAACCATTCCCTTGCAATTTTCCAAAATAAATAAATAGAAAATATTCCTAATAGAGTAAAAGGTAATTTTATCCAACATTCACTATAACCTACCAGTTTTACCCAATAATATAAAAACACTTGTATTCCAGCAGGGTGACCATCTACTTTAACACCCTTATCTATTAACTCACTAAAAGAATTATAATGTGTTCGAAATAATGCACTGAATTCATCGTGAGTAAAAGGGATATTGAAATAATTCCAAAAACGCAGTACACTTGCCAATAAAAGAATAAAAAATAAAACGTAATTTATTTTTTTATAAGATAGTTTTTGTTTTAAATGAAAAAACATAAAAATAAAATTAAACAATATTTACTTCCATGTCCAAATGAATATTGAATTTAGAGTGTACAGAATTTATTACATTTTCAGCAAAATCAACAATTTCTTGTGCTGTAGCATTTCCATAGTTTACCAAAACCAGCGGTTGCTTAATATAAGTCCCCACATTTCCGATTCTCTTTCCTTTCCATCCGCATTGTTCAATTAGCCATGCCGCCGGTATTTTAAATAATCCTTCCTTTGTTTTAAAATAGGGCATTGCTGGATATTGATTTAAAAGTTTGTTTAACTGGTCTTGCCGTACATAAGGATTTTTAAAAAAACTGCCGGCATTGCCTATTTCCTTTGGGTCTGGGAGTTTTGAATTTCGAAGTTCCATGACAGTCTGTCGAATATTTTTTAGATTGATTTCCTTATTTTTGTATAGTTGAGCCATATTTCCATAATGAACTGTAAAGGAGTGATTTTTTTTGGTCAACTTATACGTTGATTCCAATATTATCCATTTACCGTATTCAATATGTTTAAAAATACTGTCACGGTATGCAAAACGACATTCGTCATTAGTAAATATTTTTTTATCCAAACTATCAAGATTCACGGCGACCATACTTTCCAGCGTGTCTTTTACTTCAACGCCATAAGCACCTATGTTTTGAACAGGTGCTGCTCCTACAGTGCCGGGTATTAACGATAAATTTTCAAGTCCTCCATAATTTTTGTCAACGCACTCTTTTACAAAATCATCCCATATTTCTCCAGCCTGAACGGCTATCCAAATATTATCCTCCGTTTCGTTAACGATACAAATACCTTTGGTTTTAAGATGAACCACATATTGTGGAACATTCAAAAACAACACATTGCTACCACCACCCAGAATAAAATAATTTTTTTCAAAAATTTTTTTCTGCTGTAAAGTATAAATATCTTCTTCTGTTTCTACTTCATATAAAAAGGGCACTTGCAAATCCAATCCAAATGTATTATACGGTTTTAATGAAACATTTTTAAGTGTTTTCATATCAGACAGGCAAGTATTATTTACTTAAAATAATGTAGGAAGGAAAGTGGTCGGAATAGCCACCCATATATGAATTTCCCACATAAGTGCGAAAAGGATAATCCGCAAACTGCCCTTCTTTTTGTGTTAAATAGGATTTATTGAAAATGCCTGCTTTAACAAATTTATAACCTTTACTGTTTCCTGCAATGAGCGGATATGAAATAATGAACTGGTCAAATAAATTCCACTGGTCGTTATAGGCTAAACTGCCAATACCTTTAATCTTGAACAATTCGTACATGGGATTATACAAATCTCCTGTCTTGGTAAGTTCTTTGGTAGGTTTACCGCCCAAAATTTCTTTGACACTTTTATTGGTAGGGTCGTCGTTTAAATCGCCCATAATAATTATTTTTGCCATACTGTCTGTTTTAATAATTGAATCGACTATATGACGACAAAGTTTTGCGGCTGCTTCACGCAAGGGAGCACTTCGTTTTTCGCCTCCACTCCGTGATGGCCAGTGATTAATAATAAAATGAAAAGGTTCACCATCCAAAATGCCAGAAATCAGCAATTGGTCGCGTGTTGTAAAATCGGGCATATCGGGCATAATAAGCGGATACGGTACGGAATGAGTTACAATAAAACGGTCTTTTTGATAAATAAATCCCACATCAACTCCTCTTTTGTAACGACTATCGTAATGTACAATATCGTAATTACAGTTTTTCAAGGCTTCTGAATGAATAATATCTTCCAATACCTGACGATTTTCTATTTCGCATAATCCCATTGCCAATGGACATTTTAGATTATTGTCCTTTCCAATATCACTTATAACCAGTGATATATGATTCAGTTTTTGATAATAACGTGTACTGTTCCAATGGTTTTTTCCATCAGGCAAAAATTCTTCATCGTCTTTGGTCGGGTCATTAATCGTATCAAAAAAATTTTCGATATTATAAAAAGCAACAAGTATAGATTTTATTTTTTTCTGTTGACAATTTACTTGTAGTCCAATCCAGACAAATAAAACAAAAAGTATAGTTTTTTTCATAACATTATTTTTTTAATTGAACATAAACTCCTAAAGGTAATTTTCTGTTGTTTCTATCGGTTACAAATAATTCACCCGATTCAAATGTATTGGTATTAAATATGGTTTGAATTAAATTTTCCAATACCAATACTGATAGCCCTAACGAATAAATATTGAGTACAAGAAAAAAATGTTTTTCATCTACCAGTGTGGCTAATAACTTTATCATGGCATTAATATCTCTTTCCAATTTCCAATCTTCTCCCTTTGGACCATGCCCAAAAGCAGGCGGGTCAAGTATAATTCCCTGATATTTATTTCCTCTTCTAACTTCCCGTTGAACAAACTTCATAGCATCATCGGTTATCCAGCGGATAGTGTTGATGTTATTTTTTTGAGCATTCTGTGATGCCCAATGTATAACTTGCTTTATACTGTCCACATGAACGACACTGGCACCGGCTTTGGCAGCAATTATACTGGCTGCACCCGTATATGCAAAAAGATTCATTACAGCAGGTGTATTTTCAAAAGATTGACATTGATTAAAAATAAAATCCCAATTGGATGCTTGTTCTGGAAATAAACCCACATGTTTAAAAGAGGTTAGTGCAAGACGAAAAACGATGTCGTTATTTTCATCAAGTGGATATGACATTTCCCAATGTTCAGGCATTTTCTTATATTTTCCCCATACACCAGCATTAGCAGAAATTGGTATATATTCAACATCAGCCATGCTTTTCCATTCCTCGTAATTCATAGCACTATCCCACACTGCTTGCGGTTCAGGACGAATAAGTAAATACTTGCCAAAACGTTCCAATTTCTTAAAACCGCCACTATCAATAAGTTCATAATCTTTCCACTTAAGCGGATGCGTTAAGTTCATTACAAATTATTTTGCACAAATATACATGAAAATAAATTATAAAATTTTCAATAATTGTTCGAATTCATAAGAAAAAGGCTATCCAAAAAAAGATAGCCTTTTATAATTTTTTTTCTATTATCCTTTAATGGTTAACTCGTTAATTATGTTGGTTGCACCGGCATATTTATCTATCACCCATAATACATAACGAATATCAACATTTATAGTACGTTGAAGTTCCTTACTGAAAATATAATTGCTGCAAAGCCATTCCCAATTCCCATCAAATGCCAATCCTATCAGTTCTCCATTTCCATTTATAATAGGACTTCCGGAATTTCCACCAGTAATATCATTATTCGACAAAAATGCAACGGGTAATTTTCCTGTTTCATCAGCATAACGACCAAAATCTTTTTTATTATACAATTCTACCACACGAGCAGGAACTTTAAATTCATCATTGGTACTATCCATTTTTTCAATAACTCCGTCCAGATAGGTGATATAATTATAATAAACGGCATCCCTTGGTTTATATGGCTGAACTGTCCCATAAGTCAATCTAAACGTACTGTTGGCATCAGGATAAAATGATTTGTCAGGTTGAAATTGACGAATGGCTTGAAAATATTTACGGTCCAATGTTCTAAACTTTCCATTTACCGATTGATAAGGCGGTATTAATTTAAACTGATATTCTCCTACTACCGACTGTTGAAATACAACAAGCGGGTCTTTATCTAAAACACCTGCAGAAGGATTTGATAGAAACTTATCCATGCGTTCCTTGCTGGTAAATATACTTTTTGAATATATGACATCTAAAAATTTATTTACACGTTCCTCATCTGTTTTTCCTTTATATTTTTTTACAAAATCCGTAGTAAAATAGGAAAGTTGTTTATCTTTGGGAATATTGGTCAAATACTCCATAAGCATTGATTTAAAAACTTCCTTATCTATTTGCGGGTAGTAATGTTTAAACATTTCGTTTGATGTTTCCTTTAACGATTTTATGGTTTCATCCAGTTCTTTTTGATTGGTTTTTTTATCTGCCAGCAAAGACTTTAAGGGAAGAAATTCCATGATAGACATCATTTGTGAATTACCCTGTATAATGCCAATTGAAAAATATAGCAGGTGTGTTATAGGTTCCGATATGGCTTTGTATGCTTCTTTATAATCATTAATCACATTACCCCATGCTTCTTTTCTTTTGCTGTCTTGTTCAATCCATGTTTGAAGTTGATTGTCAAATTCACGACGTTGACTTACGGCATCTGTTTTTTGTAATGTTTCCATTTCACCCTGCCACAATTTGTAACCATTAGCCAGCATGGCATATTCGCTCGCCAATGCTATTTTTATTTCGTTGGATGAATCCATATATTTTTTCATTATTTCCAACCGTTTACCAAAAAGTTTTACTAGTACAGGATTAAATACATCACGCTTGTATTCCATGCCCGATGCTGTTAAATAACGTTCTGTCTGTCCGGGATAACCCATAATTATGGTAAAATCGTTAGGTTTAACACCTTTTACTGAAACAGATAAATGATATAAGGGTTTATAGGGAATATTAGCAGCATTGTAGGCAGCAGGTTTTCCGTCGGGTGACATATAAATGCGAAAAATAGAAAAATCACCTGTATGACGGGGCCACATCCAGTTATCGGTATCACCACCAAACTTACCGATAGCAGAAGGCGGAGCACCTACCAAACGAACATCCTTAAATATTTCATATACGAATAAATAATATTCATTTCCGCTAAACATTTCCTTTACATTTGCCTGATAGTTATTTCCTTCTTTGGCTTCTTTTTCTATAGTTTTAATTGCCTTTTTAATAGCGCTTAATCGTTTTTCTTCGCTCATAGTATCGTTGACATCTTTCAGTATGCGTTGTGTAACATCATCAATACGAATAAGACGAGAGGCACATAATCCTTCTGCTGAAAGTTCTTCCTTGTTTGATTTTGCCCAAAAACCATTGGCAAGATAATCGTGTTCAACCGTTGATAATTTAGCAATCGTTCCGTAACCGCAATGATGATTGGTAAACAGAAGTCCCTGTTCGCTTACTATTTCGGCTGTACAAAAGCCTTGAAAATCTCCGTTTGATTCGTTCATTAATTGAAAAATAGCATCCTTGATTGAGGAATGATTAATGCTGTATATTTCGTCTGGCGTAAGTTTACAGCCCAGTTTCTGCATATCGGCATAATTCAATTTAGCAATTAAACTTGGTATCCACATACCCTCATCAGCCCTTGACGTGAATGTAACAAGGCTGATTATTAAACCTGCAAAAAAAAGTTTTAAAAATTTCATATCTCTAATTTTTTAGTTAAACATTGATTGATAAATAAGACGTTGACAAATAAAAAAAGGTTACACAAAGATATTATTCTTTATAAAGTTTTTCCTGGATATTGCTTTAATGCTTCAGCCAGAACTTCCATAGCATTTTTGATATCTTCTTTTTTAAGTACATAAGCCAGTCGGCATTCATTCTTCCCAAAGGATGGATTGGAATAGAATCCACTACCGGGTGCCATCATTACCGTTTGCTTTTTGTATTCAAAACTGGTGAGCAACCATTCGCAGAATTTATCGGCATTATCTATTGGGAAAGAGGTAAATGTATAAAAGGCACCTTTGGGCATAGGCGAATATACACCCGGCATGCTATTGAGCATATTAACCATCAAATTTCTGCGGTCTATATATTCATTATATACTTCGGTAAAATAACGTTGTGGCGTTTCAATAGCCGCTTCTGCTGCTATTTGTCCATACGAGGGAGGACATAATCGTGCTTGAGCAAATTTCATCGCAGTACTCATTATTTCCTTATTGTGGCTTATAAGAGCACCTATTCTTACACCGCACATACTGTAACGCTTGGAAACGCTGTCGAGTAAAACTACATTTTCTTCTATGCCTTTTAAATTCATAGCCGAAAAATGTGTAAGTCCATCATAGCAAAATTCACGATATACTTCATCCGAGAACAAGTACAAATCATGCTTTTTTACCAATTTTGCCAATTGTTCCAATTCTTCTTTAGAATATAAATATCCGGTGGGGTTGTTGGGATTGCAAATAATTATGGCTTTGGTTTTAGGAGTGATAAGCGATTCAAAGGCTTCAATAGGAGGTAAAGCAAAATCATTTTTAATAGAGGATACGATAGGTTTCACAACTACACCGGCTTGAATAGCAAACCCATTATAATTGGCATAATACGGTTCAGGCATTATTACTTCATCGCCAGGATTGAGACATATCATAAAAGCAAACAACACGGCTTCGCTACCACCATTGGTAATAATCATTTCGTTGGGCGAAACGTCAATACCTACTTTATGATAATAACTTGCTAATTTTTCTCGATAAGAAATATTTCCTGCAGAATGACTGTATTCTATCAGGGCTAAATTATTATTTTTTACAGCCTGTAATGCTATTTCAGGTGTTTTAATATCGGGTTGACCAATATTAAGATGATACACTTTAATACCGCGTTTTTTAGCCTCATCGGCATAGGGCACCAGTTTACGAATAGGTGACGCAGGCATTATTTTCCCTTTTTCTGATATACTTGGCATACTATAAATTTTTATGGATTGGTTTTCTTTTCTGCATTTTTTACAGTTCCCTTTATATAAATCTTTATAGGAGAATTTATGGCATTGGATGTTACAGTTATGTATTTCTGAAATGCCCCTGAAAGTGATGTATTATAACGAATTTTGATGGTTCCCGTTTTATTCTTTTTTATCGGTTCTTTTGTCCAGTCGGCAACAGTACATCCACACGACGGTTGACAATTAATTACAATTAAAGGTGATTTTCCTGCATTCTTGAAATGAAAAATACATGTTCCATCACTGCCATTTTCTATGGTACCATAGTCGTAGGTTGTATTTTCAAAAAGTATGTATGGCTTATGACGGTCTTTTACCATACTGTCGTTTTGCGGAAAAAGATTTGCCGTGATTAAAAAAAGTAGAAATATGGTAAAATAAATTCCTTTCAACGCTGTCAATTTTTTACGTGGCTAAAATACATATTTTTTAAAAAATTCTTATTAAAGAAAAATCATGGTTCTGAAAATAGTTTAAAAAAATTCGACCACTATATTATTTATGTCAAAAGAATGTTTTATTTTTGAACAATATTTTAATTTATATATGATGAAATACATTGTAACAGGGCTTTTTATGTTTATCATAGCCTTAACGTTTATTAATTGCAAAAAACAGAATAACGTTGTTGAAACAAAAACGATTGATTCACTTTCTTTTTCTCAAAGTGAAAAAGATTCCATTATGAACCAACCAGATTCTATCCCCATGCGTATATACTTGACAATAAATTATTCCGATTCGCTGGTATTACGAAAAAGGTGTGTTTCTGTTCGACCCGATTCCAATGATATAGTATTGAAAACACTTGTCAAAAGATTGAAATTAGCCTTAACCAGCACAACAGGCGTAGGTATTGCAGCACCGCAAGTAGGCATAAACCGTAGGATTATCTGGGTAAAGCGACTAGATAAAACAGGCAAGCCCTATGAATTATACTTGAATCCTAAAATCGTCATGACAAGTCAGAATACCGTTTTATTTAATGGAGATGGATGCCTATCCATTCCCAATCAATCGGGAAGGACACTTCGCTGGGCAGCAGTGGGTATTGAATACGACTTGATGGACGGAACTCATCATACCGAAGTAGTACAGGGAACTTCATACTCAAATTTTACGGCAGTTATTTTCCAGCACGAAATAGACCATTTAAGCGGTATTTTATTTATTGACAGAATCGCAAAATAACGGTTAATACCGACTTGCTAACCAGTTCATTAAAACAATTCGCTTTGCTTTTTTTTTTAAAACGGATAGTCTGTCGGCATTAACCAAAACACACTAATCCCGACAATCTCGTCAATTATGACGAGACGGGATTAGCGGTTTGGTATTAATTTCAATAAATTAATTCGGGTTAATTTTTTTCATGTATTTTTGACGGTAATTATGAAGCATACTGCCAAAGATATTGTACTTTGCTTTTTATTAATAGTATTCTATAATTCAGCAAATGCTCAAACGGCTGAAACAGATGAAGTATATGAAAAAGACAATTACCTGTTGATTGAAAAATCTACACAAAAACCGTTCAATGGAGTTTTGATTGAACGCAATGAACAACATAAAATCATTGCAAAAAAAACGTTTGCAGATGGTCTTGAAAATGGCATTTCACGCTTTTATGATAAAAGTGGGACACTAGTTTGTACGGGCGAATTTAAAAACGGACTGGAAGATGGACAATGGATATGGTTTTATCCGTCGGGAATAATAAAAACAAAGGGCGAATACAAAAATGGTGAATCAAACGGTAAATGGACATATTACGATGAATTGGGCAATATTCGCCGCACTGGCGAAGTTATTAATGGAAAGGAAAATGGTATATGGCATTATTTTAACGAAAACCATAATCTTGTGTCGGAATGTTATTTTAAATATGGACTTAAAGACAGCGTAGAAACATGGTATTATCCTAATGGGCAAAAAATGATTGAACGTCATTATATAGAAGGTATTGAAAATGGTGTTTACAAAGGTTGGTTTTCATCGGGTAAGCCCAAATTTGAAGGCAATACCCGCAATGGAGTTATTGTTCGTTATATAGAATGGGATGAAAAAGGAAATGCCTTAAAAATCAAACATCCCGATACCAATTAATACCGACTTGCTAACAAGTTCATTAAAACAATTCGCTTCGCTTTTGTTTT